>JAJZVE010000513.1 GCA_021845835.1 Pseudomonadota bacterium
ATCTAGGACTCTGTTTGTTCCCGGACGGACACTTACAGTCAGAGGTGAGGTTCCTCTTCGCCGCCCGATGCACAACTTTTGTCGCACGGCTGCAGAAGGCCTATGGACGGAAATACGGTTTCTGGGGGTTGATCGAACCAAAGGGACGTTGAGCCGATGGCCAAGCGCACGACACCGCCCACCGCGAGCGATGATGAGGTGCGGGCGCTGCTCGACCGCTACCACTGCCCGGTGCCGTTCCACGCCGTGCGCACGCGTTTTCTCGGCAACATTGCCTCTCCCGACACGCAGGGCTCGCCGATCAGGATGGTGAAGGCGCTGTGGGGCGGTGAATTGCCGCCTTTCGATAGCATCGATGACGTAAACGAACTCATCGGCGCCCTGTTGATGGGCCTGTGGAACCGGCTTACGCGCCATGAGGAACGCTCGGCGCCCTTCCGGCTGACGCGCCTCGAAGTCGCCGCCACGCGCGAAGGGATGGCGAAGCTCGCCCGGCTGCGACGCGAGGAGCTAGAGGGATTCGTAGAAGGGCTTTTCGGCGACAAGGAAAGCCTCGACCTGCCGGAACGGGCACACAAGGCGCTCGGCACACTGGCGGACATCCGCGCGATGGCGGAAGCATCCCAGGTCTTGGCCGAGGACACGACCAAGCCGGCCCCGCCCGGCGAGATCGCTGTCACTCTCGGCCATTTCCGGGAACTGACCCGCATCGCGGAGCACGAGATGCACGAGACGGTCCTGTCTTGCACCCGCGCGCGCAGACAGATGCTGGCGGCACTCCCTGCGAGCCGTCCAGTGCTGCACTGATCGCGCGCCAATGTGCGGACGCTACTCCAGTTTCCTGCCTCCCGAGGCCATCGCCCGGCAGTCTCACACCGCCGGGGCGCTGCCCAATGTCGCCCCGTCCTGGAACGTCGCGCCGCGCCAGCAGGCGATGGTGGTGCGGCGGCGCCCGGAAACCGGCGAGCGACACCTCGACCTGCTGACCTGGGGCCTGGTGCCGCACTGGACCAAGGATCTGCGCGCAGCGCGGCGGCCGATCAACGCGCGAGCGGAGACCGTGGCAACCTCCCCGATGTTCCGCGATGCCTTCGCCCGCCGTCGGGCGCTGATCCCGGCGCAGGCTTTCTACGAATGGCAGCGCACCGGGAATGGACCCAAGCAGCCCTACGCGATTGCCCGGCGGGACGGCGAGACGCTGGCCTTTGCCGGTCTCTGGGAAGGCTGGCGCGGCCCCGAGGGCGAGGTGCTGCGCAGCTTCGCCATCGTCGTCACCGCCGCGAACGCGACCATGGCGCCCATCCATGACCGCATGCCGGTGATCATCGAGCCGCCCGACTGGCCGCTATGGCTCGGCGAGATCGAGGGCGACGCCGCATCGCTGCTGCACCCGGCGGCCAAGGACACGTTGCGGGTTTGGCCGGTGAGCACCCGGGTCAACCGGCCAGCCAACAACGATGCCGACCTGCTCGCCCCGCTCGTTGCGCCCTGAACCTGATTGGCCAGCGGCCGCGTCCGGCGGCGCCATCCCCGGGCGCGATCGTGCAGTCCAAGGGCAAAGCCGAACCACGGATCGCGCGATCCCCAACGAGGAATTGCCCCGATGGGCGCCGACCCGCGGGTGCCCCGGTCGGTTGAGACCGTCCGACTCCGCTGGCCCGCTCGCCCGCCGGGAACGGGGCTCTTCTTCAGCCCGCCGGCGGCCAGCCGGCCGGCTCCGTGGCCGGCCAGAGGGTTGCGATGAACCGCCGCCCGGTCACCCCGTCCGAGCCTGAGGAGGCGAGATAGAGCAGCGGCGGAACCATGATCGCGGGATCGAGCAAGGCGGCGGCGGCGCTTTCCGGGAGGCCCGGCGGGATCATCCCGGTGCGGCTGGCGCCACCGGGGAGCAGGGCATTCACCGTGACCCCGGTTCCGGCCAGATCCTGCGCCCAGATCACCGTCTCCGCTTCCAGCGCGGCCTTGGAGGGGCCATAGGGCGAGAACCCGGCGCGGCGCATGGTCTCGTGGTTCATCGAGATGTTGATGATCCGTCCCCAGCCCGCCTGCAGCATCACCGGCACCGCGGCGCGCGCCATCAGGAACGGGCCGTTCACGTTGGTATCGATCAGGGTGCGCCAAGCCGCGATGTCCGCCTGCCAGAACTTCGTGGGCTCGACCATGAACCGCGGCGAGATCGTGCGCATGCCGCGCCCGGCATTGTTGACCAGTATGTCGAGACGGCCGAAGCGGGCCAGGGCGGCCTCGACGGTGCGGGCGCAATCGGCCGGCTCGGTGACATCGGCCTGGAGCGCCATCACATGGTCGGGGAAAGCGGCCACGAGGGGCTCGAGCGCGCCGGGTTCACGCGCCGCGGTCGCCACCACCCGGCAGCCGGCGGCGGCCAGTCCCTCCGCCATCGCGCGCCCGAGACCGCGCCCGGCGCCGGTGACGATGGCGACCCGGCCGGCGGGATCCGGTGGCATGTTCATGCGGGCCTCCTATGCTCGGCGGGTGTCCATTATCCCATCCCGTCCAAGGACCACCAAACGGCACGACGGGAGAAGGGTGACTACCCTGCCAATGACCGACGCTGATCCCGGCACCAGACGATGACCGAGCACCAAGCCCCGTGGCCCAATGGCGAAGTGCTCGCCGGCATCGTTGAGCGGGTGACATTCCACAATGCCGAGAGCGGCTTCGCCGTGCTGCGGGTGAAGGCGCGCGGGCACCGCGAGTTCGTCACCATCGTCGGCCACGCCGCCGCCATCGCCGCCGGCGAGTGGATCACCGCTACCGGCGAATGGGTCAACGACCGCACCCACGGCCAGCAGTTCAAGGCGCGGTTCCTGAAGACCTCGGCGCCGACCACGGCCGAGGGGATCGAGCGCTATCTCGGCTCAGGCATGATCCGCGGCATCGGCCCGGTCTATGCGAAGAAGCTGGTGCGCGGCTTCGGCGAGGCGGTGTTCGACGTCATCGAAGGCGCGCCGCAGCGCCTGCGCGAGGTGGGTGGGATCGGCGAGGTCCGAGCGAAGCGCATTGTCGATGCCTGGGCCGAGCAGAAGGTGATCCGCGAGATCATGGTCTTTCTGCATAGCCACGGCGTCGGCACGGCGCGCGCCGTGCGCATCTTCAAGACCTACGGGGCGGACGCCATCCAGGTGATGAGCGCAAACCCGTACCGGCTCGCGCGCGACATCCGCGGCATCGGCTTCAAGACGGCGGATGCCATCGCCGCCCGGCTCGGCATCGAGAAGACCGCGATGATCCGCGTCCGCGCCGGCATCGGCTATGCCCTCTCCGAGGCGATGGACGAGGGCCATTGCGGCCTGCCGGTCGCGGAACTGATCCCGCTCGCGGAGCGCCTGCTCGAGGTGCCGGAGGCGCTGATCCGCACCGCGCTCGATCTCGAACTGGCCGACGGCGCGGTGATCGCCGACCGCGTCGGCGAGGCCGACTGCGTCTTCCTCGCCGGGCTCTACCACGCCGAGCGCGGCATCGCCGAACGGCTGCGGGCGGTCGCTTCCGGCATGCTGCCCTGGCCGGCGATCGATGCGGAAAAAGCCGTCCCCTGGGTCGAGCGGCGGATCGGCATGACACTCGCCGAGAGCCAGCGCCAGGCGGTCGGCCTTGCCCTTGCCTCCAAGCTGCTGGTGATCACCGGCGGCCCCGGCGTCGGCAAGACGACGATCATGCGGGCGATCCTCGCCATCCTCGCCGCCAAGTCGGTGCGCATCCTGCTCGCGGCTCCCACCGGACGGGCGGCGAAGCGGATGAGCGAGGCGACCGGGTTCGAGGCCAGGACGATCCATCGCCTGCTGGAGGTCGATCCGCGCACCGGCGGATTCCGGCGCGGACCGGATCACCTCCTGGAATGCGACCTGCTGGTGATCGACGAGGCCTCCATGGTCGACGTGCCGCTGATGCACGCGCTGACCCGGGCGATCCCCGCGGCGGCCGCCCTGCTGGTGGTGGGCGATGTGGATCAACTGCCCTCGGTAGGACCCGGCCAGGTGCTGGCGGACCTGATCGGCTCCGGCGCGGTGGCGGTGGTGCGGCTGACCGAGATCTTCCGCCAGGCGGCGTCCAGCCGGATCGTCACCAGCGCGCACCGGATCAACCGCGGCGAGATGCCGGACCTCGCCCGCGCCGAGCCCGGGAGCGACTTCCACTTCGTCCAGGCCGACGACCCGGAGACCGCCGTCGCGCGCATCATCGATCTGGTGAAGACCCGCATCCCCCGCCGCTTCGGGCTCGATCCGGTGCGCGACATCCAGGTGCTGTGCCCGATGGCGCGCGGCGGCGTTGGCGCGCGGTCGCTCAACGTCGACCTCCAGGCCGCGCTGAACGGCGAGGCGACGCCGAAGGTCGAGAAATTCGGCTGGACCTTTGCCTCTGGCGACAAGGTCATGCAGATCGAGAACGACTACGACCGC
>JAJZVE010000514.1 GCA_021845835.1 Pseudomonadota bacterium
GGCCTTGCTGTAGATCGTCCACAGCTGGTTCACGTCGAACTTGTTGTAGCTGTCGTAGGGCGGCGTGGAATAATAGCCGCTGGTCTTCTGGCTGTAGAGCTGACCCGGATTCACCGCGCCCGACGGCGAGATGCCGTTCATGGTGATCTGCGCATTCGGCTCGGTCGGGATCACCTGCGGGCGATAGCCGGCCGAGCGGGCGAAGTATCCGCCGAAGCTCACGTCGCCGTGGTCGAAGGTCTTCACCGTCTTTCCGTACAGCGCATAGTCGTTGTACGGGTTGTTGAAGCCGTCCGGACCGGTACGGAAACTCTCGCCGGTGCCGAAGCTGCCCGCGAAGATCGTGGACCAGCCGTCATGCATCCCGGAATTCAGCGAGAAATCCAGGATCTGCTCGTTGTAGGCGCCGTAGGTCAGGTTCATCGTGCCGCCGGCGGACGTGGTCGGCTGCAGCGGCGTGAACTCGATGCTGCCGCCGATGTTGTCATACCAGCGGTTGGCCGCGCTGCCGGGACCATAGGTCACCTGCTGCCCCTGGAACATGGCGAGGCTCGGCAGCGAAGCGGAAGCCCACAGCCCGGTGACGGGATCGACGATCGGCACGCCGTCCAATGTGATCATCAGCGAGGCGCTGCCGGTATAGCCGCCGTAGCCGCCCCAGCCCTGGCTGATGCCGTCCAGCGAGATCGTGTATTTGGTGGCGCCGGTGTTGCCGTAGCCGTTCACATACGCACCCGGCGCGATCGAGATGGCCTGCGCCGCGCCGGCGGCGGGACCGACGGTCTGGGTCTGCGCCGGGTCGATGACACGGATTGTCTGCGGCGACTGGAACACCTGCTGCGGCGTGGGCACCTGTGTACCGACCGTGTCGCCGCTGCCAGTGCCGTCGCCGCCGCCGGAGGCGCTGACCTCGCCGGCATTGACGGCACCCGCGGCCGTCTGCGCCAGCGCCGCGGCGGCCGTTCCTGACAGCAGCAGCGCGGCCAGAGACAAGCGTGTGAGGGTAAGCGGAAGGTGTTGCATCCGTGCAATCCGTCGTTGTGGCGCCGCCCCTCGGGCGCGGCTGACAGATGCAACGGATTGCTGCGGCGCAATAGACCGGAACGGTCACGCATGACAAAAATCTGTGTTCTGGCGTGATTTAATGGTTCTGCATTATTTCTCTCACAACGATGACACTATACCATGCTATGCCATAGAAGTTTCATTTTGTTGTCACGAATGACGGCATCGGTTGGCCGTCGCGCCGGGCGTCCGGTTGGCGGGCGAAACGCGGCGTGGCAGTCTGGCCGGGTCATGCCGCACGCCGTCCCATGAAGCCGCAGGCCCCACCCCGCGCGCGCAGCCGGCGCCCGCCCCCGCCGGCGGTTGCCATCCCCGAGGAACCGCCCATGGCCGACGCCATGACCGCCACGCGCGCGCCCGGCGCCGCGCCGGCCGCCGCCATCGCGCCCGACGACCCGGCGCGCTTCATCAACCGCGAACTCTCCTGGCTCGACTTCAACCACCGCGTGGTCGAGGAGGCCGAGAACGAAGGCCATCCGCTGCTGGAACGGCTGCGCTTCCTGTCGATCAGCGCCAGCAACCTCGATGAATTCTATTCCGTCCGCGTCGCCGGGCTGGTCGGCCAGGCCAAGGCGGGCGTCACCACCGCCTCCCCCGACGGCCGCACGCCGGCGCAGCAACTGGCGGAGGTGGAGGCGCGGGCGCGGCAGTTGCTGGAGGAGCAGCAGCGCGTCTGGCGGGAATTGCGCGCCCTGCTCGCCGCCGCCGGCATCGCCGTCGCCGAACCCGCCGATCTGTCGGACGAGGATCGCGCCTGGCTCGATGCCTGGTTCATGGAGCGGGTGTTCCCGGTGCTGACGCCGCTTGCCATCGACCCGGCGCATCCGTTCCCGTTCATCCCGAACATGGGCCTCGTGATGGCGCTGCGGCTGCTGCGCGAGGAGGACGGGCATTTCATGCGGGCGCTGATCCCGATGCCGGCGCAGGTGGAACGCTTCATCCGCCTGCCCGCCACCGCCGACGGCGCCGCCGGCCCCATCCGCTTCGTGCTGCTGGAGCATCTGGTCGGCCTGTTCCTCGACCGGCTGTTCCCCGGCTTTCAGCGCCTGGACCAGGGCATGTTCCGCCTGATCCGCGACACCGACGTGGAATTCGAGGAAGAGGCGGAGGATCTCGTCCGCTCCTACGAAACCGCGCTGAAGCGCCGCCGCCGCGGGGTCGCGATCCATCTGTCGGTCAATGCCGGCATGCCGGAGGACCTGCTGGAACTGGTCGCCGACGAACTCGACGCCACCGCGCAATCCGTGTTCGTGCTCGACGGGCTGCTGGGGGTGGCCGACCTGTCGCGGCTGATCGTCGATGACCGGCCGGACCTGCTGTTCGCGCCCTACACGCCGCGCTTTCCCGAGCGCATCCGCGACTTCGCCGGCGACTGCTTCGCCGCGATCCGCGCCAAGGACATCATCGTCCACCATCCGTTCGAGAGTTTCGACGTGGTGGTGCAGTTCCTCCGTCAGGCGGCGCGCGATCCGAACGTGGTCGCGGTGAAGCAGACGCTCTATCGCACCAGCCGCGACAGCCCGATCGTGAAGGCGCTGATCGAGGCCGCCGAGGCCGGCAAGTCGGTCACCGCGATGGTGGAATTGCGCGCCCGCTTCGACGAGGAAGCCAATATCCGCCTCGCCCGCTCGCTGGAGGCGGCCGGCGTGCAGGTGGTGTTCGGCTTCACCGAACTGAAGACGCACGCCAAACTGTCGCTGGTGGTGCGGCGCGAGGGCGCGGGCCTGCGCTCCTACGCGCATTTCGGCACCGGCAACTACCACCCGATCACCGCGCGCATCTACACCGACCTCAGCTTCTTCACCACCGAGCCGGAGCTGACGCGCGACGCGGCCCGGCTGTTCAACTACATGACCGGCTATGCGCGACCGGAGCGGATGGAGGCGCTGGCCTTCTCGCCGCTGACCACGCGCAGCACGCTCTACGACCTGATCGACGAGGAGATCGGCTTCGCCCGGGCGGGCGGGCCGGCGACGATCTGGCTCAAGATGAACTCGCTGGTCGATGACGGGTTGATCGACCGGCTGTACGCCGCCTCGCGCGCCGGGGTGAAGGTGCTCGCCGTGGTGCGCGGCATCTGCTGCCTGCGTCCGGGCGTTCCTGGCCTGTCGGAGAACATCCGGGTGAAGTCGATCGTGGGCCGCTTCCTGGAGCACAGCCGCATCTGCGCCTTCGGCAACGGCCACAAGCTGCCCAGCCGCCATGCCCGCGTCTTCATCAGCTCGGCCGACTGGATGGCGCGCAACATGGAATGGCGGGTGGAAACGCTGGTGCCGATCCACAACCCGACGGTGCATGCCCAGGTGCTCGACCAGATCATGGTGGTGAACCTGCGCGACACGATGCAGTCCTGGGAGCTGCACGCCGATGGCGCGTGGCGGCGGGTGCCGGCCGGGGCGGGCAAGGCGCGCGTCTCGGCGCATGACTACTTCATGACCAATCCCTCGCTGTCGGGTCGCGGTTCCGCGCTGCACGGGCCGCTGGTGGCCGGCGCGCTGCCGCATGCCCGGCGGCCCGATCGCGTGCAGCAGGACTGACCATGAGCAGCCCGTCCCGTTCCGCGGTGGTCGATCTCGGCTCCAACTCCGTCCGCCTGGTGGTGTTCGAGGGGCGCGGCCGCAACCCGGTCGCGATCTTCAACGAGAAGGCGGTGCTGCGGCTTGGCCGCGGGCTGCAGGATACCGGCCTGCTCAACCCCGAGGGGGTGGAGCAGGCGCTGACGGTGATGAACCGCTACCATACCATCGTCCGCGCCATGCACGCCGAGCCGTTCGAGGTGCTGGGCACCGCGGCGGTGCGCGACGCCTCCAACGGCGCCGCCTTCGTCGCGGCGCTGCAGGCGCGCATGCCCGGCGTGCCGATCCGCATCCTGACCGGGCCGGAGGAAGCGGCGCTGTCGGCGCGCGGCGTGCTGTGCGGCATCCCCGGCGCCGAGGGGGTGCTGGCCGATATCGGCGGCGGCTCGCTGGAGATGGTGCGGCTGAGCGGCGGCGCGTGGCGGCAGGCACGCACGCTGCGGCTGGGCGTGATCCGGCTGGCCGAGCGCGCCGGCGGCGACCTGCTGCGCGCCCGCGCGCTGGCCGAGGCGGACCTCGCCGGGGTCGACTGGCTGGCCGAGGGCGCCGGCCAGGACCTGTATGTGGTCGGCGGCACCTGGCGGGCGCTGGCGCGGCTGCACATGGCGCAGACCGGCTACCCGCTCAACATGATCCACCACTACACGGTCAGCCGCGAGGAGATGCGCGAACTGACCGGCATGGTCGCCGGAGCCTCCCGCCGCGCACTGGAGCGGATGCCCGGCACCTCGCGCCGGCGGCTGGAGGACCTGCCCTATGCCGCCGTGGTGCTGC
>JAJZVE010000515.1 GCA_021845835.1 Pseudomonadota bacterium
GAAAGGCCGTTACCCTATTGAACAATTGCCTTGTAAGGCTACTACGGAGGGTGGGGTGACAAAACCGACTGTTCTCGTGCTCGCCAGCCAGAAGGGTGGGGTGGGTAAGACCGCCCTTTGCGCCCATCTAGCAGTCGCGGCCGAGCAGGCCGGCGCTGGGCCGGTCGTGCTCTACGACACCGATCCGCAGCAGAGCCTTGCCGAATGGTGGCATGAGCGCGCCGCCGACACCCCGCAACTCGCCCGCGGCGGCATTCCCGAACTTCCCGCCACGCTCGAACGTCTCGGCGAGGCCGGCGCACGGCTGGTGATCATCGACACGCCGCCCGCCCTCACCGACGCCATTCGCGCGGTCATCCGGCACGCCGATTTCGTCCTCGTGCCGACGCAAGACGGCATAACCGACCTCAAGGCGATCGGGCGAACCGTGCAGCTCGTCCGCGATCTCGATCGGCCGTTCGCCTTCGCCCTGACTTTCGTCAAGCCGGGAACCTCACAGGCTACCGATGCCGCGACCGCCCTCTCCAAGTTTGGCCCACTGGCCGGCGTGGTGTGCCACCGGATGCTGTTCAAAACCGCCTTCAATGACAGCCGCACCGCCCAGGAGATCGAGCCGCGAGGCAAGGCCGCAGCGGAAATTGCCCAGGTCTGGGACCATGTCGGACGGGCGAGCGGGCTGATCAGCCGCGCGCGACGGGAGAAGCAGCATGCCTGACAGCACGACCCGACCGGCGCCGGCACGCCGGGGCGCCGCCAAGCTCGACGCCGACCGGCTCAGCGACGTGCTGGCCGGGAAGGGACAGCCACCCGCAGTCCCGGCCGGCGCCGAGCAACGCAGTGTCGCTCCTGTCCCGGCGGCGGCACAACCGCCGGTGCGGCGCGAAACGCGGGGCATCTCCACCAGCCTCGAAATCCCGGTGTATCTAATGGACAATATCGCCGCCTATTTGCGGACAAATGGCGGGCACAACATGCGCACGCTGTTGTTCACCGGCCTCGCCCAGCTCGGCATCGAGGTCGCGCCACAAGATTTGGTTCCACAACGACGCCGCCGTTCGCGATGACGCGTTTGACGCGACTCGGGCGTCCCGCAAGTGTGGAATCCAGCGAGGACGCCGGCATGGCTATCCACAGGCGCTCTGTGGAATCGAGCGAGGACTATGTGGAATCGAGCGAGGAGCCGGGACACAATTCCAATGAGTTGGCAAGTTATCCCGTGGAAAGCAGCGAGCAAGCTAATAATAGGCCTACAAATATCCTTTCTAGTACTCACCTCGCTCCTTTCCACAGCGACAACGCCGCTGTCATGCGTCTAGGGTCCGGCAGGGTTGGGAGATGGCCGATGGGGACAGTCCACGAACTGCTGGAAGCGCGTGGAAAGCAAGCAGCGCTTGCCGCCGGCATCGATCGCTGCGTCGTTGAGGCCGCAGCGCAATACTTGGCCGACGAGGACAACGCGCTTGGGTTTGCCTACAGCGGCTGGGCGCAATGCGCGCTCCCCCACAAACGGCTGCCCGACGACGCGACCTGGGGCATTTCGGCCGAACGCATCCGGCTCATGGTCGAACCGGGTCGTCGCCCGCTCGGAGACGGCACCGCATCGGAGTTTGTGGGCGTGCCGTTTGGCAGCCATGCGCGGCTGATCCTACTCTACTTGCAGACGGAGGCGTTGCGGACAGGCCGGCGCGAGGTGGAACTCGGGGGCTCGCTGCGGGAGTGGCTCGGCCGTATCGGCGTGTCGGTCGGTGGGATGACCGGACGCTCGGTGCGCGATCAGGCCGAGCGGATCAGCCGATGCCGGCTGACCTTCCACCTCGATACGGGCGGAAAATCTTCGGGACTGGTCAACCAGTCGATCGTCGATCGTGCCTTGTTCATCGACGAGAGCGACGGCCGGCAAGCGCGGCTGACGCTTGAGACGGCAAAGTTGTCGGAAGGCTTTTTCGATCAGCTCAAGAAACACCCGGTTCCTCTGGAAGAGGCCGCCATCAAAGCGCTTTCCAACAATGCGCCGGCCCTCGACTGTTATCTTTGGCTAGCTTACCGGCTGCACGCCCTTCATTCGGAGCGGCTGGTCACATGGCAAGCTCTGAAGGGGCAATTCGGCACTGCGTTCAGGGAGCTTTACCACTTTAAGCCGCGCTTTATCGGAACGCTGGCCCTGGCAACTGCGGTCTATCCGGGGGCAAACGTCGAGCTGACCCAGGCTGGCGTTGTCCTCAAGCCTTCTCGACCTCCGGTCGCTCCCAAGATCGTCGCGATCCGGTAGTCTCGCTAGTTTCCACACTTTGCCGGGTAAAATGTTGTAAGTCAACAAGGCAGGGCAGCGCTGCTGCCTGTTGAACAACTCGCCCCTTTATGAATTTCGACACCGGCTACCGACGGCACCGACCTTCTGCGGCAAGGGTTTTACGGCAGCGTCTGGTTCGCGTCCCGGGACGACGACGGCAGCCTGACCCATATCGAGATCCGTGGCCCGGCCTTCAAAGGCGCGATCCGCGGCGGCCGCAAGACGCTGTTGCGCCTGCCGGGCGACGGCAGCCGACGGGCCAGCCGTCTGGCCGTCACCGAAGCGCCGATCGACGCCCTCAGCCTCGCGGCGCTGGAAGCGATGCGGGCCGACACGCTCTACGCCGCGACCGGCGGCGGCATGGGGCCGGGTACGGTGCAGGCGATCGAGCGGATGCTCGCGGCGGTCGCCGCCGTCCCCGGCGCCCTGCTGGTCAGTGGCACCGACGCGAACGCCGCCGGCGAGCGGTTCGCTGTGCGCCACGCGCAGCTTGCGGCTGCCGCTTGCGTCGCCTTCGCGCGGTTGCGGCCGCCGGCCGGTGTTGACTGGAACGAGGTGCTGAAACAGGAGAGCGCGCCATGAGCCGCGATCATGGCGCGTCCATCCGCGTGCCCGCCGGGCAGCGCCGAAGCGACCGATCCCGATAACCCCGCCGCCGCTTCGCATCCGCGATGCGGGCAAGTGCATTCAGCGCCGCACCCGGATCGGGATAAGGGTCCAGCCTGCGGTGCCCCGCCGTTCCGATCCGTCCCCATTGCCGCAGCAGCACGACCCGGCCGAACAGGTCCGACGACAATTCCATCCGATAATAGCGCCACTCATTCAGCGCCGGGCGAATGCGTGCCAGCGACACATGCTCCGCGAACAGAAGCAGTTGCTCCGGCTGATCGGCCTGTTGCGTGCGGGCGCGCTTTGCCATCCGGGGAGTCTACCCCGGCGCGTGAGGTGATCCAGCCCGATCGCCAATGCTGATCTGACTTGGCCGGCACCAGGCAGGCCGATCCCGGCCAGCAACGACGAACACAGCACGGGGCAAAATCCGGAGACGCTGCCGCTTGCGCTGCCGCCGCCGCAAGGGTGCGGCGCCATGCGGCGCCCGCGGCGTTGCCGCGCCCTTGCCCCGCCGTCGCGAAGCGGTGGTCGGGACGGGTCTTCACAGACAAGACCCGAAAGGAGAACGGCACATGAAGGCCATCGGCAAAAGCGTACGGATCGCGGCAGGGGCGACACTGCTCGCCGCCGCCATCTACCTCATCCTGGCCTTTCCTGGCGTCGTGTCGGATCGCGCCAGCACGATCCCGGCCGACACGGTGCTGGAGACCCGGCGATGAGCGCCGGCGCAGAGGAGCGCACCGAAGAGCTGATCGGCCGGGCGCTGCGCACCGAAGGCGGCCATCTCTCGATCGGCCGCGGCGGGTTCGCGCTCCACTTCGATCGCGGCTGCACGCTGAGCGGCTACGACTGCGACGCGATGAAGGCCGCTTGCATCCAGCGCGGCCTGCCGGTGATCGACAGCCGCGCGGTGCCGTTCGACGATGTGTTCCGGCTGGCCGTGTGCGGTCCGATGATCGCGGTCGGCGAGCCGGTCAACCCGCCGCCCTGGCATGCGCTGTCCTACGCGCCGTTGCAGGCGGTGGCCGATGCCTACCGCGCCGCCGGCGCGGACGTGGCGAACCTGCCCGTTTGCGGCGAGCAGCCGTGCGCCGTCAGCGCCCGACCGAACGCGACGCATCCAGTCACACGCGACCGGGCCTTCGACCGGACCGCCGAACTGCATCCTCGGACAACGGGAGCAAACTCATGACCAGCACACACGACTACGTGGCCTACGAGGCGAAGCTCGCCGCCGTAACCAAGCTTGAGGCAGAGATTCTGCCGCAGAACAAGGCGACCCTTTTCGACGCCCTGGCAGCAGCCGGCATCGACAGCGTCATCGTCGGCTTCGACGGATGCGGCGACTCCGGGCAGATCGAGAGTGCCACGGCCTGCGCTGCGGACGACGCTGAGATCGCGGTGCCGACGATCACCATCGGGATGCACGAGGTGATTTTCAACGGCCCGGCGATCGTCGTCGAGCAGCGCAGCGTGCGCGAGGCCATCGAGATCATGGCCTAC
>JAJZVE010000006.1 GCA_021845835.1 Pseudomonadota bacterium
CTTGTCCCTGCGTGAGCCCCGCCGGTGATTGCGCGAAGCCAGGCGCAGCAAAAGATACTGCGGCCAGCAGAACAGTGAGCGGCAAGCGGAGGGACCGCATGGACAACTCCTACGGCAGCGGCGAGATGGTTTCGTTCACGGAAACAGGACTGGCGGCGGCGCCGATCGGTTGGACCTTGGCGACGATGTCCGCCAGGAACTGCGGTTGGATTTGTGCCGTACAGGACAGGATTTTCCCGGTGCGCGGATCGGCGTTGATGGCGCTCTGCGCGAAGGCCGCGAGTTTCGCCGCCTCGCCCTGGCCGGCGGTGGCGCCGACCTCGCCGGGAATGCGTGACCCGTAGGCCGTATGGTAGACCAGCGAACCGAGCGGGGTCTGCACGCGCCGGCCGATCGCGCGGGCGAAATTGAGCAGCCCGGTGATCAGGTTGAAGTCGCCGGTCCACGCCGGCATGTCGCCGTTGACCGGCCCGAAATCATAGTCCGTGCCGAGCACGTTCGCGGCGTAGGACGGTGCCGCAGCGCCGGAGGCGACCACGGTGCTGCTCCCCGGCAGCAGGAGTTGCCGGCCCGCAAGCGTCGCGTTGCCGACGCCGGGATAGGGCGGCGCCAGTCCGTTCAGCGTCGCGATCGACCGCCACTGCTCGAAATCGCCGACGCTGCGCGCGGCGAGGTCCTGCAGCGTCTCGTTGTTCCGCAGGGTGGCGAGGCTGACCTGCGATGTCTGCGGCTGCCGCAAGGTCAGCAGGAAGATGGCGACCTGGAACGCCATGTTGGTCAGCGCGTAGCGCACCACGCCGCAGACCTGGTTCTGCAGCGCGTTCGGCGTCGCGAGCGTGGCGGCGTCGAGCAGGATGGTCGGCAGCGCGACGCACTGGTTCCACATCGTCGGCGCGGACACCGCCGACCCGATGGCGGAGACGCCGATCACGAAATCCCCGATCGCCGCGGCACCGTCACTGCCGCCGAACGGGCCGGACGTGACGGAATTGACCAGGGTCGCGGTGAACTGGCTGACCCGGTACTGCCGGGCGGCCGTGTCGTAGGCGGTGCTGACCGGGCCGCCCTGCAACACCGAGACCGCTGCTGCGATCGTGCTCCAGGCCGATGCCGCAGCGGTCGCCTGTGCCGGCAGCGTCGCGGCGGTCAGGCCGGCGGGCGGCGTCTCGGCGGCGAACCCCCTGCACCAGTCGAGAAAGCCCGGATCGGCCACCGCCGCCGACCCGGCCGCCAGCGCGGTCGTCACGCCGGGGATGTCGATCGCGGGCGGCAGTGCCGCGATGCCGGAGGCGGCGGCACCGACCGAGGCGCTGCGCGCGGTGAGGAAGGCGAGCGTGGTCGGGTCGATGCTGATCGGCAGTGCCTCGACCGCGACCAGCGCGTTCGCCTCGCCGGCCAGCACCTGCCCGGTCTGCCACGCATCGACGGCGGCGACGGCGTTGCGCAGGGTGGCGAAGGTGGCGAGCGCCGCCGAGGTCTGCCCGACCGCGCTGCCGCTGGCGAGTTGCGCGCCAAACCAGGCGACCGTCTGGTAGGCCGCCTGCCACACCTGGCCCGGATAACCGAGGAACGCCGTGGTCATACGATACTGAACCCCGGCAGCGGCCCGGTGATCGGATTGTCCGGCACGCCGACCGGCAGGTAGGCGGCGGCGAAGGCGGCGGCGGTCGTCGCCATCGTGCCGGCTGCCGCAGCGGCGGGCGTGCCGAACACGGCGAGCAGCGCGTCGGCGCTGCCAAGCACCGGCGCGAAGACGGATTTCACGCCGGCCCAGCGGAACCGGTAATAGGTCAGCAGCGGGCGGTCGGCGGCCTGACGGAACACCTGCGGCCCGACCGGCTCGACCTGCCAGAACTCGCCCGAGAAGAAGTCGTAGAACTCCAACTGGTAGAGCTGCGTGTTGCCAGCCGCGCGTTGCTGCTGGTTCAGTTGCGCGTAGGTGTCGAGGAACTGTTTGAGCAACTGCACCGACTGCAGCCCGGTGATGATGCCGCCGTCGGTGTCGTGGTAGTCCCAGCCGGTCGTGCCTTCGATCAGGATGTTCGGCGGCGTCAGGCCGTAGGTGTCCACCACCCGCGTCACGCCGAGTTTCGAGGCGGGGCCTTGCGTGTCGAAATAGGACGACAGCGACGACGGCTCGTAGCGCAGGTGCTGCGGCGACAGCGGGAAGGTGTAGGTGGCGTAGGCCGCGAGCGAACCGAGACCGGCCAGCGGCCCCGCCGAGGCGACGATCGCCACCTGATAGAGCGCCGCCTGGAGGTTCGGCGCCGGCGTGGTGCGAAAGGATTGCCCGGCCATCTCAGACCACCTGCACCAGCGCGCCGGCGAGCGAAGTCGCGGCGTAGACCGCGGTGCCCGAGGCCAGCAGCGCGGAGAACCCCATCGGCGTGCCCGACGCCTGGCCGCCGTAGACGCCGATCGTGCCGGAGGCCGCGAACGCCGCGCCGGAGGTGAAGGTCCACAGCGAGTTGTCGGTGCAGGCGACGCGGTAATTGCCGCTCGCGTCGGTGCCGATCGCGGCCGGGTAGCGCCCGGCGCCGAGCGAACCGGTCGCCCAGGTCGTGCCGTTGTAGACGCCGAGCACGCCGGCCTGCACCGGCTGCGGCACGTAGGGCGTGCCGGAGAACGAGAACAGCGTCGTCGCGCCCGTGGACGCGGCGAACAGCGTGGTGCCGGCGACGCCGAGCGCGTCGAGTCCGGCCACGCCGGTGACGGCGCCCTGCTGCGTCCAGCCCGAGGCGCTGGACTGGCCGTAGACCAGCAACCCGCTTGCCGCCGGCACCGCGAACACGATCCGCCCTTGATCGACCAGCATCGCGCTCGGCGCCCCGGAGGCGAGCGCGCCGGACCCGATCGCCGTCGTGCCGGAAAACACGGTGAAGGCACTGGCGCCCGCCGCGTAGATGCGGGCAAAGGAATCGGCGGCGATCAGCGTCGGCAGGTAGGAGAGGGCCGCCGAGGCGGCGACGCTCCAGGTGCTGCCGCTCTTGGTCAGCAGGGCGACGCCGGATGCGTAGGCGACGGCGGCGCTGCTACCACTGACCGCGACGACCGCCTGGGGCGACGCGAGCGACAGCGACGCGCCGCTGGCGGCCCAGGCGCCCCCGGTCGCGGTCAGCGGGAGGACTGCGTTGCCGGCGGTCTGGCAGACCAGCGCGTCGGTATCGCTCGCCATTGCCGCGACCGATCCGGCGTTGGCGACGGCGAGCGTCTGCGCCAGCGACAGCACGCCGCCGGAGTAGCCCAGCACCTGCACGACGCCGGATGACGGCGCCGTCGCCAGCGCCTGCACGCCGTTCGGCACCCAGGCGAGCGCGGTCAGGTCGGCGAGGCCGGTGACGGATTGCGACACGGCCCATGAATCGCTGTTGCCGGACGCCGCCGCGCTCGTCCACAGCGTCGCCGCGCCGGACCCGACGCCGAGCAGCAGCGACGAGTAGGTCGGGTCGCCCGCCAGTGCAGCGGCGCCGGCCAGGGTCGGCGCGCTGGCCCACCCGGCGACGGCGAGCGGGCTGGCGGTCACGGTGAAGCAGGACGCCTCGCTGATCGCGGCCGGCAGCGCGATACTGCCGGTCACACCGCCGGTCGTCATCGTGCCGACGAAGCCGCTGGCCGGCAGCAAGGTGTAGAACAGACCACCGCTCGCCTGCAGCCCGGCCATCGCCGCGGACCACGCACCGATGGGTGTGCCGGACGTAACGACATGGCCCGCGCCGGCAGAATCGTTGACGCCGAAATAGGCCACGCCGCCGCTGACAGCGGCGCCGGCGTACAGCGCGCCGACGACCGGAACCGCGCCCGACGCCGTCACGCCGCCTGTCGTGACATGCCACCAGCCGCCGCCCCACCCGACCGCGTAGACACCGCCACCGCCGTCGGCAACGGCGGCTACCACACCGAGGTCGAGCGGCGAGGTGGCGCCGGACGGCAGCGCGATGCCGTTGCCGGACCCGCTGAAGAAGGGCCACGCCGTCAGGTCAGCCCAGTCGGGCACGAACATGCCGCTCGCGCCGAACGGGGCGAGCGCGATGCCGCGCGCCGCCGCGCCGGACGGAGGCCAGGAATAGGCGGGAGCGGTCATGCCGCGAGCGTAGCGTGTCGCCGGCCCTTCGCCGTGCCGGAAGGCGGGGGACGCGGGCTATCGTCGCGACATGAGCGAACCCTTGCGACAGCGGATCGGCCGGTCGGCCGCGCGCGCCGAACGCGCCGCGATCAGCGCCGTCGCGCGGGCGCTGGCGACCTCGGCCTGCGTCTGGTCGTTCCTCGCCCTGTCGTTGCTGCCGGCGTTCTGGATCGCCTCGCTCGACGTGGTGCAGTTCATCTCGTCGGGCGTGCTGCAACTGGTGGCACTGCCGGTGCTGGCGGTCGCCGCGAAATTCGACAACCGCGACCTCGCACGCCAGTCGGCCGAGCAGCATGACGCGGTCATGGAGATCCTCGCCGACGTGCGCCAGGCGCAGGCGGAACTGCACGCGATGCACGGCGAGATGCGCGCGCTGCTGGCGGAGCGCGGCGCATGAGCTTCATCAACGGGCTGATCGGGCTGGGCACGGCGGTGGTGTCCGGTGTGATCGCGGAACCGACCAGTGGCACCGGCTACGCGCGGGCGCCGATCGCGTTCGACGTGATTTCCGGGGCGGTGACGCTGAACGTGGTCAACGGCGTGTTCGGGCCGTTCACCGCGGAACCCGGCACGCTGAGCGTGTTCCAGTTGTTCGACCCATCCGGCAATCCGGCCTGGACCGGCACCTTGCAGGCCCCGGTCACGCCCTCGGTCGGGCAGCAGGTCTACATCCCGGTCGGCTCGATCTCGATTCCGGTGGACAACCAGTTGAACGCCGGCAGCGCCGCGAGCGGGTTGCAGTCGGCGATCACCGTGCCGGCGGGCGCCGTGCTCGGCAACGCCACCTCCGGCGCGTCGCCGGTCGGGATGGCGCTCTACGCCGTCTCCGGCATCGGCATGGCGTCGGGCAGCACCGCCGGGTCGGGCGCGCTCTACGTCACACCGGCGACGAGCGGCGCGATCGGCGGCGTCGTGGTGCCGCCCGGCGGTTATCTCTCCGTCGATGTGTCGGGAAACCTGTCGATGGGCACGTCTGGTTTCACCGACCTGCTCAATCTGGCGGCGCAGCAACTGCCGAAGACCGCGCCGGGCGTGACCGGCGTGGTGTGGAACAACAACGGGGCCTTGTCGGTATCGTGATGAAGCGCATCCTGCCTGCAATCCTGTTCCTGATGCCGTTCGTGGCCAGCGCGCAGTCGCCGACCTATTCCAGCCTGACGGTGACCGGCAACACCACCACCGGGTCGCTGACGGTGCAGGACAACCTGACCGCCTACAACATCAACCTGACCGGCGGCATGACCACCGGCAACTGGGACTCCGCGCACCGGCCGTCCTGCAACAACGGCGCGCAGGGCTTCAACAACACGCTCGGCAACTACGATTTCTGCATCAACGGCGTCTGGAGCAACCCGGCGTTCTTCGCCAACGGGGTCAACTTCACCGTGCCCGGCACCCTGACGGCAAAGGACGCGGCGGTCGCCGGATCGTTCACCACCCCGCTGCTCGGAGGGCTTTGAGCCATGTTCCGCACCCTGCTGCTCGCGGCGGTCGCCGCGTCCGCCGCCGTCGCCTCCGCCTCGGCCGCCACCGCGCCGAACTACGCCGGTTCGCCGATGAGCGATGTCGCGCAGATCACCAACGCCATCGGCACTGCGGCGGTGACGCTGACCACGGCAGGCAGCAACGGTTCGCGCCGGTTCTCGCTCGCCTGCGCCAGCACCGACACCGCCGCGCGCTCTTTGGTGGTGGCGAAAGTGCGCTCCGGCGTCTCCTATCTGCTGGCGACGGTGAACATTCCGGCCTCGTCCGGCAATGTCGCCGGCACGCCGCGCGTCGCGGTGCTGAGCACCACCAACTTCCCCGGCGTGCCGCTCGATCCGACCGGCAACCCGTTCCTGACCTTGCAGTCCGGCGATACGCTGACGATCGCGGTCACGGCGTCGGTGACCAGCGGCGATGTGGTGGCCTGCGAAGCAAGCGGGGTGGATTTCTGATGCTGCGCAAGGCGCTCCTGCTGACGGCTGCTCTGCTGCTCTGCGGAGCGCCGGCATACGCACAGTCGTCGCTTGATTCCGGCAATCCAGCGGCGGCGCTGTTCAACCGGCCGCTCTACCTCGGCACGGGTGTGTTTCAGGCCGGCGGAATCACCAACACCCCGATCAGCGGCAGCGCGGGCGCGTTCACGTCGCTGAACGCGACCGGCGCCGTGTCGCTCACCGGCAGCGGCACGGCGCTGAGTCTTCCGAACGGTTATCCGTCACTCGCGAACGGCTTCATTTATAGCGATGGGAGTGGATCGTCCAGCACGATCGGGTCGTTCCACGCCGATTCCAACTGGGGCGGTATTCTGCACTGCCGGAGCGGCGGCATAGCGGATTGTGCGCTCCAAGATAGCGGCGGCACAGTTCAACTGGAAGTGCGGAACGGAACAGATGTTTACATTCCAAATTTGCTTACGACAAAACAAATCCAATCCACACAGGTAACTCAGTCTCTTTCCAGCGCCAACCCATATCCGCTGATAAATCTTCTAAACAATTATTCCGGCACGTCCGGAACTGGTAATTTTACGGTTGCAAATATCACGGCAAATGCGGACACGATGACTGCCCCATCCGGGGCAACATTTACGATGCTGGGCGTGAATGATTACCCTGGATTGGGCGCCGCAGGAAACCGGGTTGCTATCGCAGCAAATATCGCTCCGACCGCCGCCACCACACAGAGCGCGAACGGGGATTATGTGGCATTCGCCGGCACCATCAACATGAACTATTCAGCGGGGGGCACGTCCACATCCCCGCGCGGCGCGCAATGGGGCGCGGTCCTGCAGTCGCAGATCACATCGTCGTCCGTGGCATATTGGGGTGAGGTGACGAGCCTGGAAAACGACTGCGGCGCGGTTACAGGCAGCACTCTGGCCGAGATGTCATGCCAGAAAATCGTTGCGCGCGGTTCAGGTTCGGGCGGTGTGGCGGTTGCGCATGGATCGGTGTTGGACGTCGGACTGGCCTTCAACGGTTCGTATGTGTCAGGGACAAGCACAGACGACGGTTCATTCAACAACCTTATCACTGTCGGTTCCTACTCGTATGGCTCTCCGACCAATCCACAAAGCTACATCCTTCAGTGGCAATGGCCTTTCGGCCCGTCTGGTGGGCAGCCGGTTGCGGCCGGTGGCATTGACCTCGTGCAAGGTTCATTCAGCGGCACGGGCAATACGGGTGGCGGTTTTGCGTGGCGGTCGCCCGGATCGCTGATCGACGCTTCCGGAAATCTGTGGTCCGATAACGCATCGCTCGTCAGCAGCGCCACAGGCGCGACGTTGGACGCCAATGTTGAGACGCTCACCGGCACGCCGACCGTTGTAGCAGGTGGCTCCAACGCAGTTGTTGGGCAGCCTCTTGCCGACGACAACGGCGACCTTCTGACAGTTGCGACCGTTTCATCGGGCGCAGTCGCCACGGTCAACGTGCTGGTGCGCGGTCATGCTCTTTCGACGAACCTGCCTGCCAACCCGGTCACGTTCAATTGCCTGCCGGGAACGTCGTCAGGCGCATGCACGGGTCCGGTCACGCTGAACCTGTCATGGGCACTGTCCAATTCTGGTGCCCCGCAACTCGCGCTCGGCGGGGTAGCGATCATCGTCGCAAAAAACCTGCCGACATCCTGCACCAGCGAACCCACCGGAACTCTTTGGAACAACGCGAATGTCGTCAATGTTTGCCCGTAACATCATCCTCCCCGCTCTCCTTCTCGCCCCCCTCGCCGCGCAGGCGCAGCAGCCGCCCGCGAAGCCCGACATGGCGCTGCTCCCGCGCGCCGCCGTGGAAGCCGCGATCCGCGATGTGCAGGCCATCGCGACGCTGCACCCGGACCTCGCCACGCCGGCCGTGCAGGAAGTGTTCGGCGCGCTTGCCGCGTGCCTTGCGGACAACCCCGTGCAGGGCCGCCTGACGCGCCAGGGCACCGATCAGTGCCCGGCCGTCACCGAATCCCTCGCCGCGCAGAAGGCGCTGGCGGACGCGCGGAAGCCCGCGGAGAAGCCGGCGCCGCACGCGCAGGCGGCCGAACCGAAGCACTGACATAGGAGCGTCCCGGCGATGAGCGTCTATCCCTCGGAACTGCTGTTCTACGGTTGCGCGGACATGCCCGAGGCCGATGGCGCAACCGTCGGCGGCGCGGTGGACTTCGCCAAGAAGGTCACCTTCTACGACCTGACCGCGACCGGCGCGCTCGACTATTTCTCGTCGAGCGCGTCCGACACCGCGACCAAGATCACGCTGTCCGGCCGCGACGGGACCGGCGTGATCCAGAACGAGACGGTGACGCTGAACGGCACCACCCAGGTCGCCGGCAGCATCTCCTTCCAGCGCATCCTCTACGCCGCATCGTCCGGTGCCGGCGCCGGCGGCCCGCTCGCCAACCCCGGCGGCACCACGGCAACCGGCGACCTGTGCGCGATGTCCTCGACCCGCACCGTCAGCGGCCACACCGCACGCGCCGGCAGCGCCGACCACACCGGCACCACGCCGCCGCTGTTCTACCTGCAGGCCGGCGACGGCGCGTCCTGCCAGATCGGCATGGTGCTGCGCATCACAGGCGGCACCGGCGCCAACCAGATCCGCAGCATCGTCGCGACCTCGGGCTACGGCACCGATGTCGTGGGGGTCAGCCGCGACTGGAGCACCATCCCGGACGCGACTTCCACCTACGACGTGGCGCCAGGCATCGTGTTCGACCTCGCGCCGAGCCAGATCACCCAGGTGATCCGCACCTTCGCCACCGTCTCGTCCGATATCGTCGGCGGCAGCACGCGGACCTACTACGAGAAGGTGTTCGCGGTGAACACCGACACGGCGACCGCGCTCACCGTCGCGTCGATCCTGAAGCAGACCGACCCGGCTGGCCTCTATACCGGCGGCGGGGCGCTGGACTTCGCGCTGACCTCCGCGCTGAACGATACCGGCACCGTCACCAACCGGCAGACCGCGCCCGCCTCCGGCATCACTGCGTTCTCCACCGGCGCGGCGCCGCAGACGATCGCCGTGCCCGGTCCGCAGAACCTGCCCTCGGGCGCCGTGCCGAACGCGGCGGGCGCGCAAGGCAGTTGGTGGCGCCTGACGCTGCCCGCCGGCCTCGCGCCCGGCGACAGCAGTTTCACCCAGCGCGTCACCGGGCAGACCACCTGATCGGAGGCGACCGACATGACCAACCCGATCGCTGCCGCTTACTGGGCGCTCACACCGACGCCGAGCAATCCGCCGATGATGACGGAAGTCGAGGCGAACGTGAAAGTCCTGAACGCGCAGACGACCACCAGCACGACGCCGCTTGCCTCCGTGCCGGTCGCGGCCGTGCATGGCGTGCTGCTGCTCTCGGCGACCTACGACTGGGCGAAGATCGAGACACAGGCGGCGCAGGCGTATTCCGTCGGGTGGCCGTCCAGCCCGAACGCTGGTGATGGCCTGATCGCCGCGGCGAAGAACGCCGTGACGCTGGCGACATCGCAGGTGACGGCGGTCCAACCTGCGGACTGGCCGGCGCTTCTCGCGTCGCTGCAGGCGCTGCAATCGGCCGGCGTGGTGTCCGCCGCGTCGCTGTCCGCCATTGAGGCGCTGGCCGTCTACACGCAACCCGTCTGGTCGCCGCCGCTGACGGTCGGTGATTTGCAAACCGCGCTGGGGATGATCTGAGATGACGACCGGGACACCGATCGGCTGGGACGCCAGTGACGGCGGCACGGCCTGGGCGCCGACCGCGTGGACGACCTCGCTGTTGTCGCTGGCGAACGGCGCCTCCAGCATCTCGCCCGTGATCGACAACACTGTCGCCACGCTCGGGGAGGCGGCTTACGATACCGGCGTGCTGGAAATCAATCTCGGCGCGTCAACCGCACTCGGCAGCGCGCTGCCGGTCACGCTGCAGGCTGCCGTCCTGAACTCCGTGGACGGCACGAATTTCGACGCGGCATTCGTGTCGAATAGCACGCTGTATCCGCTGGAGACGTGGAGCCAGGCGTCGTTCCCGGCTTCCGCGTCGGCGCAACTCCTGCTGGTCAAGAATCTGCCGCTGCTGCCGGTGCTGTTCAGGGTCGCGCTGCTGAACACGCTCGGCGTGCCGTTCCCGGCGAGCGGCGTCACCAGCACGTTCTATCGCTATCGCGGGCGCGCGGGGTAGCGTCGTGGCCGGATTGCGGCTCGGCCCGAAGATCGTCCCGACCGAGCCGGTCGAGATCGACGATACGCACAAGTTGGCGTTCGACCGCGCGCTCTACATCCCCGGTGGTAGCGCCGCCCTCGCGGACATCACAGCTAAGCTGCCGTCGCTGGCGCTCGCCAACGGGCCGCTGCCCGCCAGCACTGCCGTTGGCCCCGCACTGCAATTCAACGGCAGCACTCAATACGCGAGTGTCTCCGCATGGCCGGGCGCGCTGCCGATGTCGGCCGTTACGGTTTCCGTTGGCGTGCAGATACTGGCAGTTGGCAGCGGCACGAACACAAATATCTTTGAGTTTGATAATGATGGCGGCGATCCACCCTGGGGACTGCAAGCACTTCTGAGTGGATCGAATCCGTGGTTCGCTGGCGTTTTTGGCGGGACACAATACAATATCATCAGCGCGACTACAGTCGCGGCCGGCGGTTTTTATCGTCTTATATTCACCTATGATGGTTCCCGCATGCGCCTGTTTGTCAATGGCGCCGAAGATGCAAACTCGCCCGTCGTGACCAGCGGTGTGATGCGCGGGGTGGGACAATACCTGACTCTAGCGACAACCGGCCTGGACGGCATCCATGGGCGGTTCGCGAACATCCGCATGACGGATGTCGGAATTTCGTCGCAAGCGTGGACCGCCGATCAGGCCGCATGGCTCGCCGCCGAACCGTTCGCGATGCTGCGGCCGACGCGGCGCGTGCGGGTGTACGTGCCGAGCGGCAACGTCATTCGGCTTGACGCAGGCAACCCGGCCGCGTGGAGCGCAGACCTCTCCCGCGGCAGCAGCGCGGCGGTTGAGTGGGTCAACGCCCTGACCCACAACGCGGTCGATCCTCTGGCGTGGCCGGCGTCTCTGGCAACCACTGAAACCTCGCCCGTCGCGTGGCTCGCCGCGCCGCGCGCGGACAGCCCTGCACTGATTGCCTGGGCGGGCGCCCCTTTCAGGCTCGCCGCCGCCCCGGTCAATTGGCTGTCCGGTCTGCGTGCTGACCGGGCGCAACCGGTCGCGTACAGCACCAGCGTCACGCTGAGCGCGACCGCGCCGCTGGAGTGGCTCGGGCGCGCCGTTGCTGTCCACGCCGACGGCGCCAGCCCGGTCGAATGGTCGCTGCGACCTGCGACAATTTCAATAACATTTAACGTTAGCGGAACGAGTGCGCCGCCGGCGCCAAACCCGTCGCCGCCACGTTCGGCCGTACAGGTGAGCTTTCCGGGATCGTAACATGAGCGCCACCCTGCCGCCCGGAACCCGCACGATGACCGACCAGAGCACGATGAGCACCCTGGAGTGGATTCTGACGGCCGCCGTCGCCGCCATCATCGCGGCGTTCGGACACGCGCACGTCCGCATCAACCGTGTCGAGGACGACGCGAAGAAGGATATCGACGAGGTGAGGAAGGCGGTCAGCGACGTGCAGACCCGCGCCAGCGAGGACACGCTGCGCGGCGACAAGGCGCTGCACGACCTGCTCGACGAGCGCGAGCGCGCTGACCGCGCGTTCCGCGAGCGCGTCCTGCGCGAGATGGTGACGAAGGACGACTGGCGGCAGTTTTCCACCGAGATCCGCCAGTTCATCCGCGACCTGTCCGGCCGCACGCCGCCCGCGGCATAATTGCGTTGCCGGCATCACGCCGGCGTGATAGGAGTGTGCCATGCCGCCCGGCGGTCCCCTGTCGTTCGAGGCCGACCAGTCGCTGATCTTCGGCGACGAGGGTGGTTATTCTTGCGACCCGTCCGACGCCGGCAACTGGACCGGCGGCGCGGTCGGCGCCGGCACCCTGCG
This sequence comes from Pseudomonadota bacterium, assembly GCA_021845835.1. The sequence goes on from JAJZVE010000006.1 coordinate 12,070, forward strand.
CGGCACCAAATACGGCATCTCCGCCGCCGCCTTCCCGACGCTCGACATCGCGGCGCTGACCCGCGCGCAGGCGGCGGCGATCTACCGCGCCCGCTACTGGGACCGGATCGGCGGCGACGCGCTGCCGGCGCCGCTGGCGCTGCTGCTGTTCGACTGCGCGGTCAACCAAGGGGTCGGCGCCGCCGCGCGCATCCTGCAGGCGTCCCTCGGTGTGGCGACCGACGGCGTGATCGGGCCGGTGACGCTGGGCGCCGTGGCGCGCGCCGACCAGGCGTCGCTGCTGGTCGACGTCACCGCGCGGCGGGCGCTGCGCTACGCCGAGACCGGCGCGCTGGTGGTGTTCGGCCTCGGTTGGATGCGTCGGCTCACCCGCACCGCCCGCCTCGCCTTCCTCGCGCAAGGAGCGACGCCATGACCGCCGCGCGCCCGCTGGAGCGCCTGCCCGTCGTCTGGACCGGCATCCTCGCCGGGGCCTGCTGGCTTGGCCTGCGGCTGCTCCTGGACTGGCTGACCTGAAAGGACGACCTCGATGACCGTCGATCTCTCACCGCTCGTGCAGGGTCTTGCCGGGCTTGCCTTCGCCGCCGTCACCGCCGCCATCCCGGTCGTCGTGCCGGCGCTGCTGAAGCGGTGGCACCTGGACGCCACCCAGGCGCAGAAGGACGCGCTGGCGAACGCCTGCAGCCAGGCCGCCGATCTCGCCTACAAGTTCCTGATCGACAACAAGGCGTCGTACGACAACGTGCCGATTCGCAACGTCGCCCTGGCGACCGGCGTCGCCTACGTGACGACGCATTTCTCCGGCGCGGTGCAGGCGCTCGGCCTGACGCCGGAGCATGTGCATGACATGGTCGAGGCGCACCTGGGCGCCCGCTACGTCGCCGACGCGAACCTGTCGATCGCGCCGGCCACACCCGCCGCAACCCCGGAGAAGCCTGCGTGACGCACGTCTTGGTTGTGTCCTGCATTGCGGCGTGGGCTGCTTGGTGCTGGTGGCGCGGGCCACTTCCGCCGGCGGGACGCGGACAACGCCCGTCAACACCGAAACCCACTATAGTCCAGGAGAAGCCCGCATGAGCAAAACCGCGTTCGACAAAATCGCGGCTGGCCTAAATGACGCGCTGGCGTTCGCGCGCGGTCACCGGAAGGGCGCAATCGCGCATCGCCGTAATTTCCTCGCCGCCTCCGCGCTGCTCCCGCTCGGCCTCGCCGCCTGCGCCGGCCAGACGCAGACGCAGTTGCAGGCCGACGTGCAGGCCGTCGCACAGGGACTCGGCGGCGTCGTGTCGTCGCTCTCGGCCGTGCCGCATGTGCCGCAGGCCGTGGTGACGCAGGCAATGGCGCTGATCGGCCAGGTCAAGGCCGACGCCGCGCAGATCGCGACCGCGCTGACGCCGAACCCGAATGTGGTGCAGCATATCGCCGATACGATCAACGCGCTGCTGCCGATCGTCGCGCCGTATTTCCCGGTGGCGCCGGCCGTCGCGGCGGTGCTGCAGGCCGCGCTCGCGCTGGTGCCGGTGATCCTGGCCGCCGTCGGCAAACCGGTCCCCGCCGGTGCCGCTACGGCCGCAATGACGCCGGCGCAGGCCCGTCTGGTGCTGCTGGCCGCGCCGCATGGTTGACGACTATCTCGCCAATGTCGGCACCGATGCCGAGGCGCTCGCCCGCGACGGTGACGCCCTGGTGTCGGCGCTGACCGGCGGGGCGGCCAACCAGACGGTCTCGGATCGCGTCGCGCTGGCGGAACGCCGCGGCGCGTGGTGGGCGCGCTGGTTCTGCGCCGTGCTCTCGCTCGCCGTGCAACCGGATCACTGCGGCGCCATGTTCCGCCGTGCCCCGGTGCCGTGGTGGGCCTACCCGCGGGCGGCGTTCTGCTTTGCCTTCGTACTGGTCGGGTTGCCGTGGATGTTGCTGGCACCGTCGGCCGCGTTGTGCGGCGGCTGGATCGGTCTGATGGCGGTCAATCTGGCGTGGGGGGCGCTATTGTGATGAGGCTCGGGTGCCTGGAGCACGATCCGGCGCGTGCGGCGGCGATGCCGCTCGCGCGCCTCGGTGCCGTGCCGCCGCCGCTGCGCATCCCGCTGCCGGACTGGCAGCCAGACAGATACGACAACGACACGAATCCTACTTGCACCGTCTGCGCGCTCGCACACAGCGCGCGGGCGTGGAGTTGGAAATTCGGCGGCACCGACGTGCAGGTGCCGGTGTCGGCGATCGACGCGCTGTATTCCCGCGCGACCGGCGTTCCGCTCGCCGGCATCGCAGCGAGCGACGGAGCGGACCCGCTGCAGGTGGTGGCGACCGCGCAGGCGGACGGGTGGGACATCGGCGGCCAGGCGCCGCTGGTGCCGGCGTCCCGCGTGACCAGCGCGCGGCAACTCGACATCGCGCGTGCGATTGACCGGGCCGGCGTGGCGATGCTGGCGCTGACGCTGACCGAGGGCGACATGGAGGCGGTCCAGGCCGGGCGCGAGTGGACGCTCGACTACGCGCCGGGGCCGGTCGCGGGCGGTCACATGGCCGCGATGGGCGCCTACGATGGCCTGGGGCCACTTTACGCCGCGCATATCGCGACGTGGGGGCGCTGGCAGGCGGCCTCGTGGGAGTGGGTGCAGGACCGCATCCGGCTCGTGCTGGTGGCCGGTTGGCGGCAGTTGCTCGGGCCGGCGCAGGTGGCAGCGTATGACGCGCTGTGGAGTGCGGCTGCGGCTGCGGCGTAGCTGCTGCGGATGCGTGGATGCGAAGAAGCCGGCGGGGAGCGGTCCTCGCCGGCTTTTTTCGTGCGCGGTGCGGCGCTGATAGGCCAGGGCTTCCACCTGCCGCCGGCGCATGGCCGTCTGCGCGGGATTCTTTGGCCGCCGCGCCGGGGTGGGGATTAGGTTGACGCAAGATCGTTGCGCATCGGATCGACCCACATCCCGTCAGCTTCCGAGCAGCCGCCCAGGTGCCACTCGATGCAGTCGATCGGCTCCAGCAGTCCCTTGCTCGCTATCCAGCCAAGGAACTTGTAATCCTGAAAGCGGTATGATTGCGCCTGATCTGGATGCGCCATAAGCCACTCAGCGCGCAACGCTTCGGGATCAATTTCTGCCTTCGCACGAAATACCCCACCAACGGTGTAGTCGCTGTATTCGCCTGTCGATATGGTAAACAGCGACCCCGACGGTATCGGCTGCATCTTGGCTTTCCAGTTCATGGCTTCTTCACGGGGGTTTGAAGCGCGTCAGGAATAGGCAGCCGCAGCGGTCGCGATGACGGCCGCTCGGCTGGCCGCAGCGTTGGCCTGCTCTTGGAGTCGGCGCGACCTATCGGCCGCCTTCGCCTCCTCGATCTCTTTGCGCAGTTCATCCAGCACGTCGAGCATGATCTGCTGCCACGGACCGTCCACGCTCCAGTCGCCGGTGCTGTAAAAGCGGATCGCTTGCCCGTTCACGGGGTGCGGGTAGGGATCACCATACGTGGCTGGATCGTGGGACCACGGCTTGAACTCCACCGGGCGCGCGGTGAACGCTTCGGCAAAGCAATAGTCATTGGTGTTCCACTCATTGCACAGAAGAATGTCGCGACGGAGCACGAAGCAGGGATGCTTGCGGAATGCACTCCCGGTCATCGTGCCTTTGAGTTTCCAGTGCCGCGCCGCTGCGATGAGTTCGCAGAACTCGCTTGCGGTCGGTGCTCCCAACATTGTTTCCTCCACGGGGGTTTAGGAGACGCGCGCTGCGGCGCGGTGTTCGTAGATCAGATTTGCATCGGCCAGCGACTTCGGCCGCTCGCCCTTCGATCCGTTCGGAGTCCCGCGATAGGCGATGGCACATTCCGCGTGCTGGGTGCGCCAGCCGCCGGCGTGCCGCTCAAAATGGCCGGCGTTGGGTTCGACGCGCTCGCCGCAACGGTAGCAGATGCCCGGATAACGATTTCGCATCTGTGGTCCTCCGGTGATGGGGGTTTGAGTAGCGGGGCCGACCCCCTGATTTCCCGTCCCGCTGCGCTCACACGGGATGCCCTGTCGGATTTTCCAGGCGCGCCGTTCCACGGGACTTTCCGGGGCCGATCTGCCCGGCGTTTTCCGCTGAGAGGGCGGGAACATGGGGTTTTTAACTAAAGCTAATCGAAACGTGGTGGAACAGCCACGGGAGTAGCAGCGTCGCCGTCACTCCGCACGCCACGCCCGCGGCAAACGCCACGGCCATCAACCCGGAAATGTAGGCTGCGAGTGCTTCGCCCATGCGGGCCTCCGTCATTCCGGGGTTTGAAGCGTCAGGCCGCACGCGACCAGGAGCCGTCCGCAGCCCGGATCATCCGGGCCGAGACGCCACCGTGCTGCCGGACCTTGCGTGACCGCAACGCCGAAATTTCGGCGTCGCCGCGCGTGCCGTTCTCGGCCAGCCAGGCGTCCCGGTCAGCGCGGGTGTAGAACTGGAAAACTGCGCGCTCGTCGAAATTTCGGCGCTCGCCCGTGGCGCCGTCGATCGCGGCGGGGAAGACGGCAAGGACGTAGAACATTGGGTGTCTCCCGCCTCTGATGGACCGCGAGGCGCCGGTATGGGTTGAACCTATTATGTCGCCTTGTCACTGTCAACCCTACTTGTAGAAAAACCATCGCAGTGCTAGTTACCGGGCATGGCACGATCCAGACCAGTGAGAGCGGCATCTACGCCGCCTGAGCAGCCCGAAGCGCCCGAAAAGCCGCACTTGTTGGGCTATGCGCGGGTGTCGATGGCGGACCAAGACCCTCGTCTTCAGATCGACGCGCTGCTGCGGGCCGGCGTGGATGAGGCCGAAATATGGGTCGAGCAGGCCAGCGGCGCCAGCACCAAGCGCCCGCAGTTCCAACGGGTGCTGAAGGCCGCGCAACCGGGCGACGTGCTGGTGGTGTGGAAACTGGACAGGCTGGGCCGGAACGCCCGCGAGGTGCTGAACACCTTTCACACGCTATCCGAGCGCGGCGTGGCGATCCGGGTCATCACGCAGCCCGGCATGGACACCAGCACGGCGATGGGCCGCCTCATCATCACAGTGATGGCGGCTGTGGCCGAGATGGAACGCGACCTGATCCGCGAGCGGACGCTGGCCGGTCTGAAGGCCGCGCGGGATCGCGGCGTGACTGGCGGCCGGCAGCCGATCGCCAGCAAGGAACAGCTTGAGGTCGCGCGGCGCCGCATTCTGAACGGAGAGCGCGTCGGCGAGGTCGCGAAGTCGCTCGGCTATAAGTCTCGCACCACGCTCTACAAGGCGTTCGACAGGTTCAACATTCCGAGGATTACCGAATGAGCAACCAGACAAAGACGACCACCTACTACGGCGCTGGACGCGCCGCCCATGCTGACGGCACGCTGTACTCGGATTGCCCTGTCGGGTTTGGCGAGAATGGCGATGCGCAGCACAGGCGCGAATGGCAGCAAGGTTGGCGCGACGCGGAACAAGAGGCACGGCATCAAACCACCATCTACCAGTTTCCGTCAAAGACAGAATGGGACGCCGTAGATGCGGCGATGGGTGAGCACATGTCGCCGACGGGTTGTTTGCGGTTCTATTCACCGCTGCCCGGCGTCGTGCAACATTCTCTCGAACGCGAATGGCGCGGCTCACTCGGCACGATCTGGGGGCGAGTCCCGACATGACCGACGCCCCGAGCCATTCCGATACCACCGCCGCGCGCGAGCGCGCCATTTGCCGAGGGTGCGGCAAGCCACTCGATGGCGATGCCTATATGTATGGAGGCCGCGCCTACGTGCCGCACGGCCCGCAGGACGATCATCGCCGACCGCGCCGCGAAGCGAAAGCTTGTCATTATGGCGGCTTTGTGTGCTCGGAAGCGTGCGACCGCCGCGCGCACCTTGATCTGGAGCAGACGATGCCAGGACACGGCGGACAGACCCGGTTGTCGGCGCATCATAGCGAGATGATCAGCAGGAAGTGGGCAGCATGACCGACAGCCCCGACCAGTCTCCAATGACCCACTGCGGTTGCGAACGCAGTCACAACGGACTCGGTATTGCTGGCCGGGAATGCGACTGCCAAGACATTCCCGATATCACCGCCCCGATGGACGCGCCGCTGACGCACTACGAGACCGGCCTGGTGGCGGCGACGATCGGCGCTCGCCCAGACACCGCCAGCCTCGATGATAACGAGGCGCGCGAATACATGGAGGGATACCATGCAGCCTGACCGAGAGCAGACCACCGAGACTGACTGCCAGGAGCAGCAGGACGAATGCCCGAACTGCGGCGGCGAGGGAATGGTGTGGGGCTGTTTCGAAGACACCTGCGTCTGCATAGACGATGACGGCCTCGGCTGCGTGCCGCGGCGCTGCGACTGGTGCAAAGGAAAGGGTTGACCGATGCCGAACGAAACCACCGCGCCGACTGACCACGACGGCCGAGGCATCGACCGCCGCGTATGGCTGATGGCCCGCGCGATGGCGCGCGTGCTCTACCCGCAGATCACGGACGAGGAACTGGATCGGCCAGCAAAGCGGTGGAACGGCACCGCGCTGGCCGATGCCAACTGCTCGGTGTGGCAGGACCATGTGCCGGAAGCGGAGGCGGCGCTCGCTGCGCTCAAGTCGGAGGGATTTGTGCAGTGACCGACAGCCTCAGCCACACCCCAACCACCAAGCCGGCCGCCATGCCGCCATGCGTGTGGTGCGGCGCGTCGCGGGCTGACCAGATCGGGGTCAGCTACTACGACGCGCAGGGAGAGCCTTTGTGCTTGCCCTGCTGGGAGCGCGAATACGGTGAAGATTACCGCAAGCAATATCAGCCAGCGGAGACAACGTCATGACCGACAGTCTCGACCAGACTCCAACCACCGCACATTTCAATGGCCTGACGCCCGGAGAGGCCGAGCGATTGGCGCTGTTAATGGAGGAGTGCGCGGAGGTGCAGCAGGTCATCGGCAAAATCCTGCGCCACGGCTATTCGCGCTGTCACCCGAACGGCGGCCCGGACAACAGGGCGCTTCTGGAGCGCGAGTTGGGCGACCTCGATGCTGCTCGCGCTCTGCTCATCAAGGCGCACGACATTACAGAGCATTCAATCGACCTGCATGCCCGCGTGAAACTCGGCCGCGTCGGGGAGTATCTTCACCATGCAGAATGACCGCCCCGATACCACCACCGCCGAGCGGCAGGCGGAAGCGTTCGCCGTTGCCGCCGGCCAGGAACGCGCCGCGCTGTTGCGCGAGAACGAGCGGCTGCGCGCCCTTGTGCGGCATTACGCGGCTCAGTGCGGTGTGGATGATAGCGAACTTCAGAGGGTGCATCGTGTATGACCGACAGTTCCGACCAACAGAAGACGACCGCAGGCCAGAAGATCGTGGACGGCCTCACCGAAGCACTCCGGGCCGTCGCGTTGGTGCGCGCTGTCCGCGCGCTGGACGGCTTCGAGATGACCGAGCAAGAGGCGGTCAATGTGCTGGCGCAGGTCGATGCCGTTGACCCGCTGCGGCAACCGCATCCGTTTCTCGACAACCGCAAGAGGTTTTCGACACATGAGTGACCGCGATCAAAATGCGCGACGCATTCTTGCGATGCGTCCTGGCGGAGCCGCAGGCATGACCGACGCCCCCGACCAGCCCCCAACCACCCGCGGTTGGTCGATCGACATCAGCGGCGGCACCGTAATGCTTTTCCAAGACGGGCGCCGCGTCGGTTCCTATCCGCTCAAGTTCTCGCGCCGGGGGCGCATTTGCCTACGCCATGAGGGCGAGTGGCTGATCTTCGAGCGGAGGAAGCCATGAGCCAGACTCCAACCACCGACGCGCCCCCTTGGTGGAGCACGCGACGCGGACAAGCGCAGCACGTCAGTCCACGTCCTGGGAAGCCGCCTTTTCAGTGAACACTCCGCCAGCTAAAGCAGGCGGCTTCTCGGACAAGCTATGCGGCAACCCGCTGGCTTGGCATCCGACCGGGCGTTCCACCCGGAGAAGTCGCCCGCTGCAACACGATCCGCGACGCCGCCACGTCCCGATCAAGGTCGCATCCGCAGTCGCAGATGTGCCGCCGCTGGGAGAGGGGCTTGCGTGTCACCGTGCCGCAGTCGGGGCAGGTTTGGGATGTGCCGTTCGGATCGACCAGAACTACGGCAGCGCCGGCGCCTTCCGCCTTGTACTGCGTGAAACTGACGATTTGGGACCAAGCGGCGTCGTGGACCGACCGAGCGAGCATCCCGCGCTTGAGGCCGGAAAGGTTCAGGTTCTCGAATGCGATCAGGCTGTAACGGTCCGCCAAGTACCGAGACAGTTTGTGCGCGAAGTCGCGGCGCTGGTTGGCGACGCGGGCCGATGCGGCGGCAATGCGTGCCTTGGCCTTGCGTCGCCGGTTGCTGCCGCGCCGGCACCGGGCAAGCGCCCGCTGTGCCCGACGCAACGCCTTCTGAGCCTTGCGGGCGAAGCGAGGAGCCGGGATCGTCTGCCCGTCGCTGGTGGCGATCAGGTTGTTCAGTCCGAGGTCGATTCCCACAACCGGGCCGGTGCGCACCGGTCCGGTGGCATCGAACTCGACTTGGAAGCAGATGAACCACTTGCCGGCCTTGCGGCTGATGACCGCGTGGCCGAGTTTGGCGCATCCCGGCATTTCCCTGTGCCACACCACCTTGATCTGACCTGGGATGCCGACAACGCCGATCCGGCCGGTCTTGCGGATCGTCAGGCCGTCGCCCGCCCGCATGTCGGCGCTGTCGAAGCGGGCGCGCGAGCGGAAGCGCGGGAAGCCGTGGCCGCGACGAAAGAAGGCGACATAGGTCTTTTCCAGGCGGCGAAGCACCTGTTGCAGCGTGGTGAAGCTCCACCGCGCCAGCGCCGGTTCGGCCTCGCGCACCGCCTTCAACTCGGACGCCTGATTGCTGTAGCGCAGGCTGATGCCACGGCGTCGGTAGGCGTCGATGCGCTGTTCCAAGCAGGCGTTGTAGAGCGCGCAGCAATCCCAGAGCATCACGTCCAAAGCCTCCGCCTGCGCCCGGTTCGGCCGCAGCCTGAACTTGAACGTCCGGATCATTTGCTCAGGCGCCATTCGTCGATGATACGGCGGATCAGGTCCGAGACGCTGATGCCGAGGCGCTTTGCCTCCGCTTCCAGCACCTTGCGCTGGGGATTGGTGAGCGTCACCGACTGCCGGGAAGTGTCTGCCATGCGAACCACTATCGGACCACATGCGGTGCGGTGTCAACCGCCGTGTGCGCCCTGCGGGCGCCCGGCATTCCTCCGCCGGCTAAAGCCGGCGGTCCCCAACCGGAGGCTTTGATGGCGCTTCCCATCGCTGCGCGAGGTGCTGTCGTGGCGGCGGTCACATCGCGCATGGAGACGAGGATGAGCCAACCTCAAACGACCGATTACCCGTCCGCGCCAGCCTCCGTCTGACCGATTAGCGCCCTCGTCTGACGCCGTTTGACGGGCGGCATTCCTCGCGCCGCTCGCATCCGGTCCCGGATCAGCGCCGCCGCATGCCGGCGCACGTCGCGCGGGATGCCTTCCGTCTGCAGACGTGCCAGCGCCTCGGCGGCCAGCGCGATCTCCGCCGTCTCCATCGGTATGACGGCCTGTCTGGCGCCGTCTGACGGCCGCTCGTCTGGCGGGATCACCCGCTCGCCGCTCTCCATGTCGGACAGCAGTTTGACGGCCCGTGTGACCCATTCAGCCACGGTCTGCCCTTGTCGCCGGGCGCACTCCACGGCGGTTTCGCTGGTAGAGACCGGACAGTCGCGGATCGACCACGGCTTCCTGTTTGACGGCTCGTCGGACATGCTCGCCCCCCTTTGGAGACGTGTGTCTGACGAAAATCAGCCGGAGTCAAACGGCGTCAGACGCGCCGCCTCACCGCCCACGCCGCCGCGAATCGCGCCTCCCGTGCCTGGCGCACCGCCGCCAGCGATGGCGCGGCCGGAGGGTGTGACAACTCGGCACAGCATTGGATTCTGATAGATTCTGCTCTTGGAGCGGCGCCGAAACTGTAGGCATTCGCGATCCGCACCGCCCATCCCCGCCCGCACACGACGCGCGGCTGCCACGACAGCAGTCCGAGCGCGCTCAGCCGGGCCAGAGCGCGCAGCACCGTCCGGCGCGAGCAGCCGGCGGCGCGGGCCAAGCCGCGATGGGTCGGCGTGGCACTGCGCCAGTGCAGCAGCTTGGCGAGGATGTGGACGTGCAGCCGGGTGGGGCGCTGGCCGGGCGGCAGCGTGCGCGCGAGGCGGTCGGCGGTGGCGAGGGTGGGGTGCATGGGCGGCTCCTGAGCGAGCCGGCCGAAGGGCGCACGTCGCCGTGACCCGTTTTAGGGGTTGCGCGGAGACGCTGGTTGTTGGATGCTGCGGTCCTCTCACAGATCGCGGCATCCAGTGCAGGGCGGCCCTAACCGGCCGCTCTCACTACGTCATGGGGGTTGCTCCGCCGGCCGGGGATTCGGCCGGACGGGCAACCTGCGCCGATTCAGGCGGTCAGGGCAAGCGGGATCAGCGGGCGACCGCGTCGCCGCCAAGAGCGGTCCAGAAATCATCGACGGCAACAGTGATCTGCTTGTCGCCGCGCTGGATCGCGAAATCCTTCACGCGGGCAAGATTGAATGTCCACGTCACGGGCTGTTTCCAGTCGTAGAGCGTGAGAGTTCCGGAATTTGCGCTGTCTTGCGTCTCAGCGCCCTCTGCGTGCCCGAACGGCATCATGGCCAGCAGCAACAGCGCCTCACGTTTGGTCATCATTGTTGTCCCTTACAACTATCTGAGTTGCTACGAATCTGGTGTTTGAGGACGGTTCCAGAGTGGCCCGCTACCACACGGGCCATTCCGAAATGATCACGGCGCTTCGACGTAATCCGCCACCTTGTCGAGTGCCTCCCCCAGCAGAATCACGGCACTCGTCAGGCGCTCATCTGCGCCGGCTTCCTCGACGGCCTGGACGGCATCGCGGATCGCCTTCTCG
>JAJZVE010000516.1 GCA_021845835.1 Pseudomonadota bacterium
TCTGGTCGCGGTTTCGCTGAGCCTGTGGCTCCGATCGACGCGGATCGGGCTCTATGTTCGCGCCTCCAGCGTCGATCCGGTGACGACGGCGATGCAGGGCGTGGACACCGAACGGCTTAGTGCCACCGTGGTTGCGATCGGCACCGGCCTCGCCGGCCTTTCCGGTACGATCGCGGCGCCGCTGCTGGCGCTGTCGCCGACGATGGGCAGCTACATCCTGATCGACAGTTTCGTCGTCGTCGTGACCGGCGGGCTGAGCAGCTTCACCGGTGCCTTCATCGCCGCCATGCTGATCGGGCAGGTGCACAACCTCGGCGTGGTGTTCGTGCCGCAGGCGGCGTCGATGATTCCGCTGGTCCTGATGGTCCTGGTGCTGCTGTGGCGTCCGGCCGGCCTGACAAAGAGCGGCGCATGAGCACGCCAGATGCTGCCGGCGGCATGGCACTATCCCGGCGCGCGCTGCTGGCGCCGAACCTGCGCGCGTCCGTGGTGCTGCTGGCGGTGGCTGTGGTCGGTGCGGCGCTTCCCGGCCTGATCGGCTCGGCTTTGCTGCAGACGCTGCTGACCCAGGCGGTGATCAATGCCGTGCTGGCCACCGGCGTCGGCGTCATGATCCGGCAGAACGGGTTGGTCAGCTTCGGCCATGCGGCGTTCTTTGGCCTCGCCGCCTACATCGTCGCGATGGCGACCGCGCGTCACCTGATGTCGGCCGAGCTGGCGGCCGTGCTCGCGATCGCCGTTCCGGTCGTGCTCGCCTTCCTGCTGGGCCTGGCGATCCTGCGCATCTCCGGCGTGGCGTTCTCGATGTTGACGCTCGCGGTGGCGCAGGCGCTCTACGAGCTGATGCTGCGCTGGCGCAGCCTGGCCAACGGTGACGATGGCATCGCGGCCGATCTGCCGCATCGGCTGTTCGGTGCCGACCTCACGCTGTTCCAGCAGCCGGCCAGCATGTTCGTGGTCTGCTGGCTGGTGCTGATGCTGGTGCTGGCGGCGCTCGGGCTGCTGGTGCGCAGCCATTTCGGTACGCTGACGCTGGCCATCCGCGAGAACGAGGAGCGCGCACGCTTCATCGGCTACGAGACGTTGCTGCCGCGCGCCGTGGTTTACGCCATCTCCGCCGGCATCGCGGCACTCGGCGGCGTGCTGTTCGTCTTCTACAACGGCTTCGTGACACCGGACGCGCTGTACTGGAGCCTGTCCGGCGAAGCGCTCGTCATGGCGGTGATCGGCGGCACGCGGGCCATCTGGGGGCCGGCGCTCGGCGCGGTGATCTTCTTCCTGTTCAAGGATGCCGCCGGCAACTACACCGAGCACTGGCCCGCGATCATCGGTGCCACGCTGATCGTGGTCACGGTGCTGCTGCCGCGCGGCGCCAGCGGCAGCCTGGGCATGCTGGTGCAGCGTCTCACGAGGCGCCAATGAGCGGCGGCACGTTTGCACTGGAGGGTGTCGGGCTCACCCGCCGCTACGGCGGGTTCAAGGCGCTGGACGACGTCACGATCCAGGTCCGCCGTGGCGAGATCCGCGGGCTGATCGGGCCGAACGGCGCGGGCAAGTCCACGCTGATGGACGTGCTGTCCGGGCGCGGCGCCAGTTCCGGCGGGACGGTGCGCCTGGAAGGGCGCGACATCAGTCGGCTGGCGCCGCGCGAGCGGCGGCGCGCCGGTCTCGCGCGTTCCTTCCAGCGCACAAACATCTTTGCGGACCTCACGGTGGCCGAGCAGGTCCGCCTGGCGGCGCGTGCCGCCGAGGCGGATACCAGCGATGAGGTGATGGCCGCGTTGAACCTCGCGGCGCTCGCCGGACAGCGTGCGGCCGACATCTCCTACGGCGACCAGCGCCGGCTTGATCTTGCGCTCGCCCTGGTCGGACGCCCGCGCGTGCTGCTTCTCGACGAGCCGGCGGCGGGGTTGTCGATGGGCGAGTCCCTGGCGCTGGCTGGGCTGCTGCGCGATCTGGCGGCGCAATGGCACGTCACGGTGGTGATCGTCGAGCACGACATGGACGTGATTTTCGCCATCTGCAATTACCTGACCGTCCTGCATCTCGGCCGCATCCTCGCCGAAGGCCGGCCGGAGGACGTGCGCGGCATGCCGGAGGTGGTCACCGCCTATCTGGGGAGCAGCGTTGCATGAGCCTGCTGGCGCTGCGCAACGTGGACGCATTCTACGGCCCCGCCCACATCCTGCACGACGTGTCCCTGGCGATCGGAAAAGGCGAGCGCGTCGCGATCCTCGGCCGCAACGGCGTCGGCAAGACCACCATCGTGAACGCCTTTCTCGGCATTGCCAGAGTGCCGACCGGCAGCATTGCTTTCGGCGCGCACACGCCGCGCCCGTTGCGCCACTTCACCGCCGCCCGTCACGGCGTCGCCGTGGTGCCCCAGGGGCGGCGCATCGTGCCGGGGCTCACCGTGCGCGAGAACCTGTTGCTGGGCGGGGCGACCGGTCGCGCCGGCACCTGGAACATCGAGCGCATCTTCGATCTGTTTCCGATCCTGCGCGAGCGCGCGGACGCGCCCGGCACCGCGATGAGCGGCGGACAGCAGCAGATGCTCGCCATCGGCCGCGCGCTGATGGCGAACCCCGATCTGCTGGTGCTGGACGAGCCGAGCGAGGGGCTGGCGCCGGTGATCGTGGACGAACTGGCGCAGACCCTGACGCATCTGTCGCAGGCCGGGACGAGCATCCTGCTGATCGAGCAGAACTTCACGCTCGTGCATCGCGTCGCCGAGCGGTACTACGTGCTCGCCAAGGGGGCGATCGTGGATTCCGGCACGCTGGCCGGTCTGTCCATGGACGTCCTGAAGCAGCATGTCGCGGTCTGACCATCCGGGGGAGGCGTTGATGCGCTGCTGCGCGGCCGGCCGATAGTGCCTGCCCCCATCAAGACGACGGTCGAAGACGTCGCGCTGGTGGAGCGGCGGCGCGCCGAACTCACCAGGGTCGCGATCGCCTGCTTCAGCGAACGCGGCTACCACGCGACCACGATCCGCAACGTTGCCGAGCGGGCGCATGTCAGCATCGGGCTGATCTACCAGTATGTCGAGGACAAGGAGGATCTTCTGTTCCTTGCGCTGGCGGAGGTGCTGGCCTCGTACCGCCGCCAGATCCCGACAGCGTTGGAGAACCTGACCGATCCGCTGGACCGCTTCTGCGCCGCGGTGCGCTGCTACTGCCGCGTGAACGACGCCTCGATCGACGCCACCGTGCTCGCCTATCGCGAGACGAAGTCACTCGGCCGGGACCGTCGAGCCTTCATCAAGCAGCAGGAGCGCGAAACCAACAAGCTGATCGCCGCCTGCATCCTGGACTGCATCGAGGCCGGCCTGTTCCAGGCCGTGGACATCGAGCTTTTCACCTACCAGATTGTCATGTTCTCGCATGCCTGGGCGCTGAAGGCGTGGTACTTTTCCGGGCGCATGACCGTGGAAGCCTATGTGGATCGCGGCTTGCAGCTGATGCTCAATTCCATCCTCACGGAATGCGGGCGCGAACGGATGAGGAGACTGAAACGGCGCAAGCCGGCTGCCGCGTCCTCGGTGTCGAGGGCGGTCGCCGGCCGGCGGCGGCCGACGAAGAACCGGTGATTTCTGGCGGCGACTTTCTGACCATCGGCGGCTGGCCAGACACAGGTGCATGGATCCCTTGACCGGATTCGAGGCGCGGAAGGTGACCGACATCGGTCCAAGGCCGACGTGCGCGATGCTGCTCGCCGATTTTGGCGCGACGGAGCTGCGCATCGATCGCACGGTGCCGCGCCGGCCGGAATAGAGGGCGTCGCCGAGGGCGTACGCCGTCTTATGCCGCCCGATCGCCGGAAATCCCACCCATGACAACGGAGGCGGATGCCGCCGCTTCGGCGAGCAGCGCGCGCAAGCCTGTAAGCCCTCGCGCGATACGTTCCGCCGGGCCGCCAATCATCAGGGCCGCGACGACGTGCCGGTCGGGACCGAAGATCGGCGCCGCGAGGCCGGCCGCATCCGGAACCGCTTCGCCGATGCTCACGGCAATTCCCTCCTGACGGATACGATCAAGTTCCTGTCGCAACTGCGCCGCATCGACGATGGTGGCAGGCGTGAGCGCTTGCAGCGCCGTCCGGCGGAGATAGGATTCGCGCCACGCCGGCGTCTCGTTCGCAAGCAGCAGGCGTCCGGCGGCGCAACAGTAGAGCGGACGTTGTACACCCGGTTTCACGGCATAGCGCACCAACTGCGGACTCTCGATCACCTCGGCGTAGGTCACCACGTCGGCGTCGCGGTCG
This sequence comes from Pseudomonadota bacterium, assembly GCA_021845835.1. The sequence goes on from JAJZVE010000516.1 coordinate 4,264, forward strand.
ATGCTGGCGATGTACACCGTCTCGCGGCTGCGGGCCGACAGCTCCTCCATCTGCGGGCGAATGATCGCCGGGAAGCGGCGCTGCGACAGGATCGCCGTGGCAAAGCGGAATATCTCGGGGCCGAGGC
>JAJZVE010000517.1 GCA_021845835.1 Pseudomonadota bacterium
AGGAGAGCAAGAGGCGCCATGTGCGGACGTTTTGCAACCTTCCAGCCGGTTGAAGCGATCCGCAAGCTGTTCGGGGCGGTCAATTCAGCGCCGGCAGATACACGACCGTCCTGGAATATCGCCCCGTCGCAACGGGCGCTGGTTGTTCGCCGACATCCTGAAACCGGCGAGCGGCGCATCGACCTCCTGAGCTGGGGGCTGGTGCCTCACTGGACCAGGGATATTCGGGATGCCCGGCGGCCGATCAACGCCCGTGCTGAGACCTTGGCAACCTCGCCGATGTTCAAGCCGGCGTTCGCGTCCCGGCGCTGCCTCGTGCCGGTCGACGCCTGGTATGAGTGGCAGGTGACGCCAGACGGCAAGTGGCCGTTCGACTTTGCCCGCACGGATCGCGCGACGATGGCTTTCGCAAGTATTTGGGAAAGCTGGGTCACGCCGGGTACGGGGAAAGTGCTCCGCACCTTCACCATCATTACCACGTCCGCCAATGCCATGGCCGCGCCAGTTCATGACCGCATGCCCGTCATCATTCAGCGTGAGGATTGGCCGATCTGGTTGGGCGAAGTGGTTGGACATGGGGTCGATCTGCTTCATCCACCACCCGATGAATTGACTTTAGCATGGCCGGTAGGGCAGGCAGTCAATTCGTCCCGGAACAACGGACCAGGACTGCTAGTACCGACTGGCGCGGCCGAAATTTCAGACCTTCTTCCATCAGGCAAACTGAACAGATAGTCTTTACAGTTTGCCTGATGATATGGCAGAAAGGGATGTGACTGCGGCCCCGGATCACCAGCAAGCCCTCCGCGCCTCGACCCTGGCTCAAGACCTTCGCGCGCTATTCGGTAAGCTGAAGCGGCGATTGCGCGAGCAAGCGGATGCCGGAGACCTCAGCCCCTCTCAGGTGTCCGTGCTGCTGCGCCTTGAAAAGGACGGCCCCGCCACGGCATCGGCCCTCGCTCGCGCCGAAGGGATGCGGCCGCAATCCATGGCGCCGGTCCTCGCCGCGCTGGAAGGCGCAGGCTTGGTGAGTGGCGCGCCGGACCCTGACGACGGACGGCAGACCCTTCTCTCGCTCACCCCAGCCTGCCGCAAGTGGGTCGAAGACGGACGCGCCGCGCGCCAGGATTGGCTCACGCGGGCGCTTCAGGCGCGGCTCTCGCCTCAGGAGCAGGAGGAGGTCGCCAGGACCGTCGAACTGCTCAAACGGCTTGTCGATGAGTGAGACAGCACGGGGCGTCACCCCCACCGCAAGCATTGCGATCCGCGAAAGGATAATCCCATGGCGCTAACGACGCTCGACGCGAATACAGCGCTGATCATCGTCGATCTGCAGAAGGGGATCGTCGGCCTACCTGCCGTTCACCCCATCGATGGCGTCATCGAGCGGGCGCGTTCGCTGGCCGACGCCTTTCGTGAGCGCGGCCTGCCGGTCGTGCTCGTCAACGTCATCGGCGGGGCGCCGGGCCGAACCGAGCAGCCGCGCCAGACAGGATCGCGGCCAGATGGATGGACCGATCTCATCCCGGAGCTAAGCCAGCAGCCCGGCGATATCTTCGTTACCAAACGGACCTGGGGCGCCTTCGCCAGCACCGATCTCGAGGCGCAGTTAAAAGCGCGGGGCGTCACCCAAGTGGTGATCGTGGGCGTGGCGACCGGAACCGGCGTGGAGGCGACGGCGCGCCAGGCATACGAGTCCGGCTTCAACGTTACCCTCGCCATCGACGCCATGACCGACATGCGCGCCGAGGCTCACGACTACAGCATCAGGAGCGTCTTTCCTCGTCTCGGCGAGACCGGCACCGGCCAGGAGATCATCGATCTCCTGCCGCCGAGGAGCGCCTGAGATGATCTGGCTTGATCTCCTGTCCTATTTCTTCGGCGGCGTCTTCCTGGCGAATGCGATTCCTCACTTCGTCAGCGGCACGATGGGCCGGCCGTTTCAGAGCCCCTTCGCCAAGCCGCCCGGACAGGGGCTCTCTTCGTCGATCGTCAACGTGCTCTGGGGGTTCTTTAACCTCGTCGTCGGCTATGTGCTGGTCTGTCGCGTGGGCGATTTCGCGTTGAAGAATACGGGCGATGTCGTCGCACTCGGCGTCGGCGCCCTCTTCATCGCGCTCTTTTCCGCCCGACACTTCGGCCGCTTCCACGGCGGCGATGGGCCGGAGCATTCATGAAGGCTCCCGTCTGGGGCGCCTTCCGGTCTCTACGAGGGTTCAACTATCGGCTCTGGTTCGCCGGCGCCTTCGTCTCCAATGTCGGCACCTGGGTCCAGCGCACGGCTCAGGACTGGCTCGTGCTCACCCACCTCACCCATCACGATGCCTCGGCCGTCGGCGTGGTCATGGCGCTGCAGTTCGGACCACAGCTCCTTCTATTGCCCTGGACCGGCTCCGCCGCCGACCGTCTCAATCAGCGCAAGCTGCTGATCGCCACACAGACAACGATGGGCGTCCTCGCTCTCGCGCTGGGCGCGCTCACCGTGGCCGGCATCGTCCGGCTTTGGCAAGTCTACGTCTTCGCCTTCCTGTTCGGCAGCGCCGCCGCCTTCGACGCTCCGGTGCGCCAAACCTTCGTGGCGGAACTGGTCGGGGACGAGGACCTGCACAATGCGGTGGCCCTCAATTCCACCTCGTTCAACGCCGCGCGAATGATTGGCCCGGCCGTCTCTGGTGTCGTGATCGCCGCAATCGGCACCGGCTGGGCCTTTCTGATCAACGGAGCGTCTTTTGCTGCGGTACTGGTCTCGCTTGCATTCCTGCGCACGGCTGAACTTCGTCCGAACGCCAGGGCCTCACGTGGGCGCGGAAGCTTCGTCGAAGGGTTTCGCTATGTGTGGGGGCGCCCCGACCTCAAGGCGATTCTGGTCATGCTGTTCCTGATCGGAACCTTCGGCCTGAACTTCCCGATCTTCGTCTCGACCATGGCGGTCAGCGTCTTCCATACGGACGCCCGTGGATACGGACTGTTGTCGTCGATCATGGCGATCGGCATGATGTCTGGCGCGCTGGTGGGGGCGGGTCGTGGAGAGCCCCGGTTCCGGTTGCTGCTGGTCGGCGCCACGACCTTCGGGCTCGGCTGCACGCTCGCCGCTATCGCGCCCGGCTATTGGTTCTTTGCCGGAGCGCTTGTCGTCATCGGCGCGGCGGCGCTCACCCTCACCAATACGACGAACAGCCTTATGCAGCTCTCGACCGAGCCCGCCATGCGCGGGCGGGTGATGGCGCTGCGCGTCGGCATCGCGCTCGGAGGCACGCCGATCGGTGCGCCGATCGTCGGATGGGTGGCGGGCCACTACGGGCCGCGCTGGGCGCTGGGCATCGGAGCTGCCTCGGGCTTCGCCGCCGCCATCGTGGCGCTGGCAGCCGTCCGCCGCCGCTAGGCTGGAAGCGTCACCCGGGCATATCGTATCGGCGGCATCCCGACATGGCGGGTGAAGGCGGTGCTGAACGTGCTCGCGGAGGCGTAGCCGACTTGTGCGGCGACATGCTCAATCGCCAGCTCCCGCGTGCGGAGCAGCCGCTTGGCGAGCGCCATGCGCCAGGTCAGCAGATATTCGATCGGCGGTAATCCGACGACGCGGCTGAAGCGCGCGAAGAAGGCGGACCGCGACATCGCCGCCTCGGCGGCTAGATCGGCCACAGTCCAGCCATGCCCGGGCCGCGCGTGCATGGCCCGCAAGGCGAACACCAGGCGATCGTCCGACAGCCCCCGCGCGAGGCTCGGCACCGACAGGATGTCGGCCCCGCACCGCAGCGCCTCGATGAGCAGCACCTCGAGCAGGCGCTCCAGCACCAGTTCCCGCGCCGGGCGGGCGTGGCGCGTCTCGTCGCCAACCAGCTGAAGCAGCAGGGCAAGTCGCGGCTCGTCGCGGGCAACGATCATCGCCGGCAGCAGCGAGAGGAGCAGGGCGGCGTCGGGCGAGGCGAAACTGCAGACCCCGACCTGCATCCTGAGATTGACCGGCTCGCCATGTCCCCCGACCCGGAATCGCCCCTCGCCGATCTCTGTTGGCGTCATCGCGATCCCGTGCGGCGGCGCCTCGATGCTCTCGACCACATGATCCTTGGTCACGGGCGACAGCACGAAATCGCCCTTGCGCACGATGATCGGCGGCCGGCCGGACGACACAACGCGACACTCGCCCTCCAGCACCGCGAAGAACACTGGTTTGCCCTCGATGTCGCGGCGGAGGCGCCACCGGCCGGCATATTCGACGAGCTTGGAATAGCTGGCCGAGGGCTGAAGCAAGGTGACGATTTCGGCAAGCGGGTCGACGGTCATGACAGGACTATCGCAAATGTATCACGGACTTTCGACCATATTTGGTCTCATCGTTTATGGCCATATCCAGATGACTGCCAACCAACTCGGAGTGCT
>JAJZVE010000518.1 GCA_021845835.1 Pseudomonadota bacterium
TTGCCGGTCAGGTCGGACGTGCCGGGATTGCTCGGCAGAAAGACCTTGTTCTTCTCCTTGGCGACGCCCGCGATGGCGAGCGACACGCCGGAGTTCGGCACATCCAGGATCACGTCCACGCCGTCGCGATCGAACCACTCCCGCGCGATGCCGGCGCCGACATCGGGCTTGTTCTGATGGTCGGCCTGCACCACCTCCACCGTCATGCCCTTCGCCTCGGCGCCGAAATCCGCGACCGCGAGCCGCGCGCACTCCGTCGCCAGCGGTCCGCCGATATCCTTGTACGGGCCGGAAAGATCGGTCAGCACGCCGAATTTCAGCACCGGCCCTGCGGCGCGCGCGCGGCGCTGCGGCAGGGCGGCGGCGGAAGCGGCGGCGGCGACCATCAGGCCGCGGCGGGTGAGGCTCATGTCGCGTCTCCTCTCGATCGGTGACCCGTGTCAGACACCCAGGTACTCGTGCAGCCTTGCCATCTTGGCCTGAAGGTCGGCGTTGCGGATCATGTCCACAACGCGCCCGTTCTCGACCACGTAGTGGCGGTCGGCGACGGTGGCGGCGAAACGGAAGTTCTGCTCCACCAGCAGCACGGTGAAGCCGCGCGACTTGATGTCGCGAATGGTGCGGCCGATCTGCTGCACGATCACCGGCGCCAGTCCCTCGGTCGGCTCGTCCAGCATCAGCAGCCGTGCGCCGGTGCGCAGGATGCGCGCGATCGCCAGCATCTGCTGCTCGCCGCCCGACAGCCGCGTGCCCTGGCTGCGCGCGCGTTCCTTCAGGTTCGGGAACAACGTGTACAGCGTGGGCACGTCGAGGCCGCCCGGCGCGATCACCGGCGGCAGCACCAGGTTCTCCGCCACCGACAGCGCGGCGAAGATGCCGCGTTCCTCCGGGCAGAACGCGATGCCGGCGCGCGCGATCGCGTCGGAGCGCAGCCCGACCATCTCCGCGCCGCGATAGGCGACGCTGCCGGTGCGGCGCGGCACCAGGCCGATGATCGACTTCAGCGTGGTGGTCTTGCCGGCGCCGTTGCGGCCCAGCAGCGTCACCACCTCGCCCTCCGCCACGTCGAAATCCATGCCGTGCAGAACGTGGCTTTCGCCGTACCAGGCGTTCAGGTCGCGCACCCGCAGCATCGGGGCGGCGGCGCCGCGCTCGGGCTCAGGCATGCGCGACGCTCCCCGCTTCGCTGCCCAGATAGGCCGCGATCACGTCCTCGTTGCGCGAGACGGTGGCGTAGTCGCCCTCGGCCAGTACGCGCCCGCGCGTCAGCACGGTGATGTGGTCGCACAGCCCCTCCACCACCGACAGATTATGCTCCACCATCAGGATGGTGCGCCCGCGCCGGACGCGGCCGATCAGGGCGACGATGCGGTCCACGTCGGCATGCGCCATGCCGGCAGTGGGCTCGTCCAGCAGCAGCATCTCCGGCTCCAGCGCCAGCGTCGTGGCAATCTCCAGCGCGCGCTTGCGGCCATAGGCGAGCTGACCGGCCGGTTCCATCGCGAACTCGCGCAGGCCCACCTCGTCCAGCAGTTCCATCGCGCGCGCGTTGTAGCCGTCGAGCACCGATTCAGCGCGCCAGAAGTCGAAGCTGCCGCCGCGCGCGCGCTGCAGGGCGATGCGCACGTTCTGCAGCGCGGTCAGGTGCGCGAACACCGCCGAGATCTGGAAGCTGCGCACCAGCCCGAGCCGCGCCACCTCCGCCGGCTTCAATCCGGTGATCTCGCGGCCCTTGAAGCGGATGGTGCCGCGGGTCGGGGGCAGGAACTTGGTCAGCAGGTTGAAGCAGGTCGTCTTGCCGGCACCGTTGGGTCCGATCAGAGCATGGATCGTGCCGGGCTCGACCCGAAGATCGACGCCGTTCACGGCAACGAAGCCGCGAAACTCCTTTGTCAGCCCTCTGGTCTCCAGGATGGGATCGGGCACCCCGGAAGCCTCCCCAGGAATTGTCATTGTGATGCTGCATTGCACATGGCGAGCGAGCGCACAAGATAGCCCGCGCTGCGCGCCGCGTCAGGGCGCCGCGCGCGCTCCCAACGGCCCCCCGTCATGCAGCGCGAAGGCGGTCCCGACCAGGGCGACGTGGCTGAACGCCTGGGGGAAATTGCCCACCAGGCAGCGCCCGTGGGGATCATATTCCTCCGCCAGCAGGCCGACGTCGTTGCGAAGTGCTAACAATCGCTCGAACAATGCCGTCGCCTCCGCCCGCCGCCCCTGCAGCGCGTAGTTGTCGGCGAGCCAGAAGCTGCAGGCCAGGAACGCCCCCTCGCCTTCCGGCAGCCCGTCGGCGCCGTGGCGCGTGTCGTAGCGCAGCACGAAGCCGTCGGACAGCAGTTCCCGCTCGATCGCGGCGACGGTGCCGCGCACGCGCGGATCGCCGGGCGGCAGGAAATTCACCAGCGGGATCAGCAGCAGGCTGGCATCCAGCGCGCTCGCGCCGAACGACTGGGTGAAGCTGTTGCGCGTGGCATCGAACCCCTCGCGACAGATGGTCGCATGCATCTGCTGGCGCAGCTTGCGCCACTGGTCGAGCGGCGCCGGCAGGCCGAAATTCTCGGCGCTGCGGATGGCGCGGTCGAACGCGACCCAGGCCATGACGCGCGACAGCGTGAACGGCCGGCGCCCGCCGCGCGTCTCCCAGATGCCCTCGTCCGGCTCCTGCCAGATGTGCTCCATGTGGTCGATCAGCTCGCGCTGCAGGTCCCAGCTCGCCGGCGGCGCCGCCAGCCCGCCCTGCCGCGCCTGGTGCAGCGCGTCCATCACCTCGCCGTACACGTCCAGTTGCAACTGCGCGTGCGCGGCGTTGCCGATGCGCACCGGCCGCGAGCCGCGATATCCGGGCAGCCAGTCCGCCTCCCATTCGCGCAGGTGACGCTCGCCGCTCAGGCCGTACATGATCTGGATCTGGTCCGGCCGCCCGGCCACCGAGCGGTGCAGCCAGTCCCGCCACGCCTGCGCTTCCTCGAAATAGCCGGCGTGCATGAAGGCGAGCAGGGTGAGCGTGGCGTCGCGCAGCCAGCAGAAGCGGTAGTCCCAGTTGCGCTGCCCGCCGATCTGCTCCGGCAGGCTGGTGGTGGGCGCGGCGACGATGCCGCCGGTGGGGTGGTAGGTGAGCGCCTTGAGCGTGACCAGGCTGCGGCCCACCGCCTCCTGGTAGGGTCCGCGATAGCTGCCGCGGCGGCTCCAGCGGGTCCAGTAGCGCATGGTTTCGGCCAGCGCCGCGCGCGCGTCGATCGGCTTCGGCGGCTTGAGGTGGCTGGCGCCGTGGGTCAGCACGAACGGGATCGCCTGCCCCTCGTGGACGGTGAACTCGGCCGTGGTGACGAAGTGCTCGCCGGTCAGCCTGACCGGGGTGCGCAGCACCGCCATGTCGGGGCCGGCGATCGCCATGATGCCGCTGCCGTCGGGCAGCCGTGTCACCCAGGGCACGGCGGCGCCGAAATCGAACCGCAGCGCCAGCGCCATGCGCATGTCCACGCGGCCGCGCCGTCCCTCCACCAGCCGCACCACCGAGGAGGCGTGGTTGCCGATGGGCATGAAGTCGGTCACGGCGACCTCGCCGTCGGCGGCGGTGAACACGGTTTCCAGCACCACCGAGCCGTCGAGATAGCGCCGTCGCACCTGCGCCTGCGGGTCCGCCGGCGCGATGCGCCAGGTGCCGTTGTCCGGCGTGCCGAGCAAGGCGGCGAAGCAGGCGCCGCTGTCGAACCGCGGCCAGCACAGCCAGTCGATCGCGCCGCCGCGACTGACCAGCGCCGCGCTGACGCAGTCGCCGATCAGCGCATAGTCCTCGATCGGTGCCGGTCCGTGACCGAGGAACGCCGCAATGTCGGTCATCCGGTCAGCCGACGCGCCCGGCCGCGCGGCCGGTGTTGGTCGGGCAGGAACAGGGCGCGCCGACGCCGGCCGGCGCTTCCAGCGGGCAGATATAGGCGCCGGCGCGGCAGACCGGACCGGCCTGGCCCTCCTGCGAAGCATTCCCTTGCGGCGGCGGGGCGTACCCTTGCGGCGGTGGGGCATAGCCTTGCGGCGGCGGGTAATAGGCCGGCGGCGGTGGGTAATAGGCCGGCGGCGCGTACACGACCGGCGGCGGGGCATAGTAGAAGGGAAGGACCGGCGGGAAGCCGAAGAACACCCCGCCGCGCCACCAGGCGCGCGCGGGCGAGGGCAGCGCCAGCGCCGCGACCGCGACCGCGGCCCACAGGCCGGCGGCAAGCGTGGATTTCCTCTGGATCATGGTGGCAGCATCCGACACAGGTTGAAACGCAGCCTCGACCCGGGGAAGATAGGGCCGGGGCGCGAATAGCGCATCTGCGGAGAATGCGGCGGCGCCCGCCGCGCTCAAGCTTGACTTCCGGCGGGCGTTTCAAGATATGG
>JAJZVE010000519.1 GCA_021845835.1 Pseudomonadota bacterium
CGCGGTCGCATTAAGCCTTCGTCGCGGGTAAAATGGCGGGCTTTCGGTCGGCATCGCGATCGGATTCAACGTAACCGTGCAGAGGAAACCATGTCGACAGCGAACCAGCCCACCATCCCCGCAACCCTGATTCCCGGCGACGGCATCGGCCCCGAGATCGTCGAAGCCACCGTGATGGCGCTCGACGTTCTGGGCGCGCGCTTCGACTGGGAGACCTGCTCGGCGGGTCTCGCCGGGATGAAGGAATTCGGCGATCCCCTGCCGCAATCGACGCTGGACTCGATCCACCGCACCAAGCTGGCGTTGAAGGGCCCGCTGGAAACGCCGGTCGGCGGCGGCTATCGCTCTTCCAACGTGCGCCTGCGCGAGGAGTTCAAGCTCTACGCCAACGTCCGCCCGGCCAAAACCATCATTCCCGGCGGCCGCTACGACGACATCGACCTGGTCTTGCTGCGCGAGAACAACGAGGGCCTCTACGTCGGCTTCGAGCACTATATTCCGATCGACGGCGACCCCCACGCGGTGGCCATGGCCACCGGCGTGAACACCCGCGCCGGCTGCCGGCGCATCGCCGAATACGCCTTCGACTACGCGGTGAAGAACGGCCGCAAGAAGGTCACCATCGTGCACAAGGCCAACATCATGAAGGCCCTGACCGGCCTGTTCCTGGACACGACGCGGGAGGTCGCCAAGAAGTACGAGGGCCGCATCGAATGCGACCAGCGCATCGTCGATGCCTGCGCCATGCAACTGGTGTTGAACCCCTGGCAGTTCGACGTGATCGTCACCACCAACCTGTTCGGCGACATCCTCTCGGACGAGATCGCCGGACTGGTGGGCGGTCTGGGCATGGTGCCGGGGGCGAACATCGGCGTGGAAGCGGCGATCTTCGAGGCGGTGCATGGCTCGGCCCCCGACATCGCCGGAAAAGGCATCGCCAACCCCGTGGCGCTGATGCTGGCCGCCGCGATGATGCTCGACCACATCGACCGGCGCGACCTGGGCGGCCGCCTGCGTCAGGGGATCGATGCCACGCTCAACGTGGACAAGGTGCGCACCGGCGACCTGGGCGGCACTGCCTCGACCAAGCAGTTCACCGCCGCGCTGATCCGCCGGCTCAATACCTGACTACCTGACTCATAGCGGCGGAGGGTTCCCCGCCTACGCCTCGGGTTGAGATTCAGCCTCTCCGCCGATGAGCAGGGCGGGCGACGAAGCCATCGGCCATGGCTTGCTTCACCGTCCCCAGGGTCGGCGCGATCTTCTGATCGGCATCGTCCAGCACCGCCTCGATGACCACCGATAGCTCACGGGATACCCACCGGTCGACATCGTCTGCCTTTCTCATGATCGCCTCCTTCCATGATCTTGGGGCCTTGCCACCCGGGCCCAGGAAGCCGGACGGTTGGCGGCGAGGCTCTCCAGCTGGCGCCTGCTCGCCACCAGCTCGCCGAAGGCGAATAGGGTGTATCCATCCCGGTCGTAGAGCTGCCAGGGCAGCGGCTTAGCGATGGGCACGGCCTCGATCGCAACGGGCTGAAGGCTCATATTCGCTGGGCGCCGAGCCTCTCCGGGTCACGGCCTGCGGGGCGGCGGCTCGTCTGTTCCGGCCTAGAGGCGGACGTGAGCCTCATGCGCCTGTTCGCGCTCGATCAGCTTGGAGAGCTCGCCCATTTCGTCGGCCAGAAGCTGGATGAGATCGTCTACAGCGACGACGCCGACCAGGGCGCCCTCGTCATCGACCACCGGAATCCGACGCACGCCCTTGCGCCGCATCAGCTGAATGGTGTCGAACACGCCGTCACGCTCCCGCACGGTCTCGATGCCCTCCGCCATAATCTCGCCCACCAGGATGGCCTCGGGATCGAGCCGGTTGACCACGATTTCGACGACGATGTCCCGATCGGTGACGATGCCCACCGGAACCTTCATGCCGTCGGTTTCATTCATCACCACGATGTCGCCGACGTGGTGCTGGCGCATTAGGCGAGCGGCTTCCATCACCGTGGTGCTGCGCTCGGCAACCACGACGACGCGACTGCAGAATTCTCCGATGGGCACGGGGCTATCCTTTGTTGCCGGTGATGCCGGTCCAGACATCAGGCGGTTGGTGAATACTGAGGTGCAAAAACTACTAACAGAATATGCCTATGACATTCAATGTCAAGCGGGCGAGCCTGCCCGGCATTGGCGAGATGGCGCCAACAAGCGTGTATGATTTGAGCATATCGGTATCTGGCGAGGCAACGATGAGCGCTCCTGGCTTCCAGAAGCTTCCTGCACGGGGATAGCCATGCTCCCACCCCGACTCCACCTGCCCGTCGAAATGTTGCCGCAGCCGGACGAGATCACCTGCGGCCCGACCTGTCTGCACGCGATCTACCGGTATTGGGGCCGGGAGGAGCCGTTGGACGACGTCGTCGCCCGCACCGGCAAGCTCGAACGCGGCGGCACGGTGGCGGTTTTCCTGGCCTGCGACGCGCTGCGGCGGGGCTTCGATGCGACGATATACACCTTCAACCTGAGCGTCTTCGACCCCACTTGGTTTACCGGCTGCGTCGATATCACCGAACGTCTGGCGCGGCAGCGCGCGGAGAAAGCCGATGACCAGCGGGTACAGGAGGTCACCGCGGGCTATCTCGAGTTCCTGCGGCTCGGCGGCCGGCTTCAGCTGACCGATCTGTCGCGCTACCTGTTGCGCGGTTTCCTGCGCCGCCGGCTGCCCATACTCACCGGCCTCAGTGCCACCTACCTCTACCGCGCCATGCGCGAGTATGGCCCGCACGCCGAAGCCGACGACATCCGCGGCACGCCGGGAGGGCACTTCGTCGTTCTCGCGGGCTACGACCGGCCGGCGCGCACGGTGCTGGTGGCCGACCCCTACGGACCCGCGCGCGATTACTGGATCAAGATCGACCGCGCCGTGGGCGCCATCCTGCTGGGCGTGGTCACCCACGATGCCAACCTGCTGCTCATCCGTCCTAGGCGCGGACAACAGCCATGAGCGCCCTCGTCGTCGTTGGCAATCCCAGGGACTGGCCGCTGGCGATTCCCGACGTAGACGTGGTTGCGGCGCGCGCCTACCTGACCGACCCGGCCTACGGCAAGGAGCGCGGGCTGCGGGTCTACAATCTGTGCAAGTCCTACCGTTACCAGAGCCTCGGCTACTACGTCTCGCTGCTGGCCGAGGCGAGGGGCCATCGGCCTCTGCCGCGCATTTCCGCCATCGAGGATCTGCAATCGCAGAACCTGGTCCGGCTTCTGAGCGCCAGTCTCGATCAACTTGCCACGAAGTCCCTGGCATCGATCAAGTCCGACGAGTTCACGCTCAGCATCTATTTCGGCCGCAACATCGCAGCGCGCTACGACTTGCTCAGCCGGCAGATCTTCGATCTGTTTCAGGTTCCCCTGCTGCGGGCCAAGCTGACGCGCAGCGACGACATCTGGCAGGTGAGCAGCGTCAGGACCATCGCGGCCAGCGACATACCGCCCCAGCACCAGGACTTCGTCGTCGAGGCGGCACGCAAGTATTTCGCCGGCCGCCAAACGCGGCCGCACCACCGGCGTCCGCCCCGCTTCGACCTGGCGATCTTGCATGATCGCGGCAGCCGCCATCCGGCCTCCAACGAACGGGCAATCGAGAAGTTCGAGCACGCCGCGCAGGCGCTGGGCATCCAGGCCGAGGTGATCAGCCATTCCGACCTGGGGCGGCTGGGCCGTTTCGACGGACTCTTCATCCGCGACAACACCTTCATCAACCACTACACCTATCGGTTCTCGCGGCGCGCCGCGGCCGAGGGACTGGTGGTGATCGACGATCCGGACTCCATCCTCCGCTGCAACAACAAGGTCTATCTGGCCGAGCTGCTGCCGCGGCACGGCATTCCGATACCGAAGACCCTGTTGGTGCACAAGGACAATCTGCAGCAGATCATCCCGACCCTCGGCCTGCCCTGCGTTCTCAAGCAGCCGGACAGTTCTTTCTCGATCGGGGTCGTCAAGGCAGAAACGGATCAGGCGCTGAGCGCCCTGGTCGCCGAGCTGCTGGAGAAGTCCGATCTGATCGTGGCCCAGGAGTACCTGCCGACGGAATTCGACTGGCGCGTGGGCATCATCGACCGCAAGCCGCTGTTCGTCTGCAAGTACTACATGGCGCCAGGACACTGGCAGATCATCAGGCACGAATCCGGGGGAGAACTCGACACGGAGGGCGCCACCATGGCCCTGCCGCTGGCGCAGGCGCCGCAGCAGGTGATCAGGCTCGCGCTCAAGTCGGCGAACCTGCTCGGCGACGGCTTCTACGGCGTGGACATCAAGCAAAGGGGACGCGGTTATTGCGTGATCGAGGTCAACGACAACCCCAACG
>JAJZVE010000520.1:0-3596 GCA_021845835.1 Pseudomonadota bacterium
GCCGGGCTCGCCCTCGCGGTCCAGCCGGTCGATGTGGCGGGCGAGTTCGTCCATGAAGGCGCGGCGGTTGTACAGGCCGGTCAGCGGATCGGTGCGCGCCTGCCGCGCCATCTCGCGCTGGATCGCGTCGTGTTCCAGGATGGTGCGGATCACCACGGACGCCGACTGCACCAGCACCGCGTCGTCCTCGTCCCAGGCGCGGGCGCCGGGCGGACGGGCCAGCAGCAGCCCGACCTGCTCGCCGAATCGCGTCACCGCCGGGCAGCCGAGCAGCAGATGCCCATCCGTCGCCGTCGCGGTGCCCGCCTGCGCGCCGGCGGAAAGCGCCGTCATGGCGGCGGCGAGCGCCGGCGGCGTCAGCGTGCCGTGCGCGTGCAGCACGACCGGCTGCATCCCGTCGCCCACCATGTCCACCACGCAGACCACGGTTGCACCGGCCGCTTGGGCCAGCGGGTCCAGCGCCGCGCACATCATGCGCGGCGCCAGCACCTCGGTGCGCATCCGGCCCAGGATGTGGTCGATCAGGCGGGAGCGGCGCAGCGCGGCGGCCAGTTCCGCCTCGCGCCGCTCCGCCTCGGTCACGTCCCGGCCGACGCCGCGGGCGCCGCAGATCTCCCCCGCCGCATCGTGCAGCGGCACGGCGGCGAAGCAGAGGCAGGCGGTGCCGCCATCGGCGCGGCGGACCCAGGCGCGGCGGTTGCGGATGGCGACGGTCGGCCGGAACGGATCGGCGCCGTCCCCGACCTCCCCCGCCTCCGCCAGCACCTCCGCCGCCGGCCGCCCGAGCAGCGCCGCGGCCGGCCAGCCCAGCACCGGGTCGGGCGCGAGAAAGACCAACCGCCCCTCGGCGTCGGTTTCGAAGGCAAGGTCGGCGGCCAGCGTCACCAGGTCGCGCCAGCGCTGCCGGCTGTCCAGCAGCGCGCCGCGCAGCGCATCGGCGGCGGGCAGGAAGTCGACCGCGCCGGTCCGGCCCGCCGGGGATCGCTCGCGGCTGTTGCTCACCGCTGGTCTTGTCATGCGCTCGCTCCGTTCCCGCCAGGCGATATTCGCGCCGGAGCGTAAAAGCTGGGTTATCGGCGCCGGGCAACCGCGGCCCGCCGCCTCAGGCCAGCGGATAGCCGAACACCAGCAGGACCATGCGGAAGAACGCCGACATCCGCTGTTGCAGCGCGGGGTCGAACGCCTGCCGCCACTTGCCGCTGGCGCCGTCGCCGATATGCGTGCTGGTGACCAGCGTGCGCCGCTCCAGCAGCACCGGCGAATCGGGCGCCGAGCGTTGGTCCGCCGGCAGGTCGCGCACCGCGGCGGCGCGCGCCCGCACCTGTTCGGTGCGCCAGCGCGCGAAGATCGCCGCCGCCTGCGCCGGCGACAGCGTGACGCCGAGGCGGTCCGCGATCCGACCCACCGTGGCCGGATCGTCGAAAAACCGGTCCTCGTAGCGGAACACCGGATGCCCGGATGCGGCACAGGCCCGGATGCAAAGGCAGTCGCGGCCGATGCCGCCGACCGCCACGTCCAGCGAATCGCCGAAGCGCTGCATCAGCGACAGCGCCGCATCGCGCGGGTCGCGCACGGACACCAGCACCACCGCCCCCGCCGCCGCCGCGAACGCCGGCAGTTCCGGCCAGCCATGCGTCTTGGCCACCAGCGTGCGGCCGGGACGCCGCGCCGCCACCACGTCGGCGGCCGTGGTGGCATGGCAGACATCGACCGCGTCCGCGCCCGCCACCTGCTCCAGCACCTCGCGCGCGACGTTGAACACCCAGGTGGAGGCGCTGCCATGCAGCCCCACCGCCAACACCAGCCGCCCGCCGCGCCCCGCCGGCGCATCGCTCATGGCTCAGTTGACCGCATAGCCGAAACGCTGCAGGAACGGCGCGAACAGCCGCGACAGCTCGGCCTGCGCGACCGGGTCCAGCCGTTCCCGCCACTTGCCGATGCGGCCGTCGCCGACATGGGTGTGGTGAACCTGCGTCAGGCGGTCGAACAGGAAGGTGTCGCCCGCGCGCACCAGCCGCTCGGCGGGCAGCGCGGCGACCGAGGCGGCGAAGGCGCGCACCCGCTCGGTGCGCCAGTCGGCAAAGATGCGCGCCCCCTCCACCGCCGGCAGCGCGAGGCCGAGATGGGCGGCGAGGCGGGACACCGTGCCGGGATCATCGAAGAAACGATCCTCGTAGCGCAGCAGCAGGTGCCCCGCGGCGGCGCACCAGGCGGCGTACTGGCAGTCCTGCGCGACCCCGCGCACCGCGACCGACAGCGGCGCGGCGAACCGCTCCATCAGCGACACCACCGCATCGCGCGGGTCGCGCACCGTCGCCACCAGCCGCGCCTGCGTCAGGTGGGCGAGCACGTCGAGCCCCGGAAAGCCATGCGTCTTGCACACCACGCGCCGGCCCAGCGCGCGCGTCCCGGCCAGCAGCTCGGCCGGCGAGTCGGCGAAGCACGCCGCCACGCCGTCCGCGCCGCAGGCCCACGCCATCGCCTCGCGGGCCACGTTGTAGGCCCAGGTGGAGGCGCTGCCGTGCAGGCCGAGCGTGAGCGTGAGCAGCGGCGGCGCCATCACGGCCCTGGCGCGGCGGCGGCGGAGATGCGACAAACGAGGCGTGCGCAGCCTGTCACGGGCGACTCCTGCATGATGCCGACCGTCCATACCATAACGGCCACGGTACAATACGCATGATCGCCGCGCAGCTCCTGCGCAATGCCTGGCGCAGCCGCCGCCCCTCTGCCCCGCCGGCGCCCGACGCGGCGACGGTCACGGCGTTGTCGCAACGGCTGCGCGAGGCGGCGCAGGTGCGACTCGGGCGCAGCCTGGCCGTGTTCTTCCTCGATGCCGGCGGCTGCAACGGCTGCGCGCTGGAGGCGGCGGCGCTGGCCGGCACGTTGCACGACCTGGCGCGCGCCGGCCTGTCCTTCGCCGCCAGCCCGCGCCACGCCGACGTGCTGCTGGTCGGCGGGCCGGTCACGCGCAACATGCAGGAGGCGCTGCTGCGCGCCCACGCCACCATGCCCGACCCGAAATCCGTCGTGGCGCTGGGCGACTGCGGCATCGACGCGGGGGTGTTCAAGGGCGCCTACGGCGTGCTCGGTCCGGTGGCCGACCTGCTGCCGGTGGACCTCAGCATCCGTGGCTGTCCGCCCACACCCGCGCAGATTCTCGATGCACTGCGCGCATTGCTGGCAGCGAACGCAACCGCGTGAGCGGATCCCGTTAATATGGTTGTGCTGCTGTGTGTCGTCCTTCGGCTGGGTAAAGAGTAGCCGGAACAATTCCGCCCCCTCGATGCAACCGCGTGCGCTTCTCTCCGGGCTGCTGATCGCCGCGCTGGCCACCACCAGCGCGGCGGCCGGAGCGATTCCGCCGCCGGCGGAGGTGCGCCTCGGGGTGCTGTGGCCCGATCTCGGGCCGCCCGGTTCTCGCCTGCCGGGGGCGGACTTCAACGGCGAATTGCTGATCACCACGCCGCTGACCGGCTGGACGCTGAACCTGCCGGCCTGGCTGCGCTGGGCGGCGGCGCCGCGCATCAACCTGGGCGGCTCGGTCAATTCGGTCGCCGCCGTCAACCAGATCTATACCGAGCTGACCCGGACAGTGC
>JAJZVE010000520.1:3606-4358 GCA_021845835.1 Pseudomonadota bacterium
TTCGCCATCTGCCCCGATCTGCTGGGCGGCAACGCCGTGCCGCATGCCCTGGACCAGGGGGCGCAGCTGCGGCTGGGGGCCGAGCTGGGCTATCAGGTGACGCCGCGCATGGGGCTGTTCGTGCTGTTCGACCACGTCACCGGCGGGCCGCTGACGCATGAGGGCGACAACAGCATGAACGAGCTGGGCGTACGCGTCGGACTGCATTTCTGACCCGGATGCGGTTGAGGCCGCCGGTGGCGGGCTTCTATCCTGACCCCGACACAACCCCCGGAGCCGTCGGCATGCGCGCCAGCCCCTCTCTTGCCCGCCGCGGCCTGAAGCTGGCCGGCGTGGCCGCGCTGGCCGCGCTGCTCGGCGCCGCCCCCGCCACGTCCCGCGCCGCCGCCCCGGCCGATCCGGCGACGCTGGAATGGCAGTTGCACGACTGGCTGGCCGGGCTGCTGGGGCCGGAGGTGACGCTCGGCGACCGGCCGGTGCGGTTCGTGTCGGAGGGCGACCATCTGGCGCTGTCGGTGCCGGTGGCCGGCGTGAGCGGCCCCGGCGGGGTCAGCCTGGCAGGACCGCCCTTCACCGCGCGCGTGCGCCGGATGGACGATGGCCGCTGGGCGCTGGACGACGGCCGGCTGCCCTCGCCGCTGCGCATCGCGGCGCCGGGCGGACGGAACTGGGCGGTGACGCTGCAGGACCAGACGCAGCGCGCCGTGCTCGACCCGACGCTGGCCACCGCCTCCACCTGGGACATGCGCGTC
>JAJZVE010000521.1 GCA_021845835.1 Pseudomonadota bacterium
TTCACGGCGTATCGCTCCTTCGGGAGGTTCTGGCAGGCTCGTCACCCGCCTCGATACGCCACCTTCCTCAGGCCGCCATCACCCAGGTTCGGCCATAGCTCCTGGCACCCCAACGCATATCATTGCCTCGACGTTGCCGCCGTGGCGGAAGCCCTGCTGTCCGCCGGCATCAGCCGGCCGCCGTCGCCCTGGCAAGGTGGTGGCCACGATGCCGCGATCGTGGCGCTGATCGCGCTGCATGACCTCGGCAAGTTCTCCCGTCCGTTCCAGGCCAAGGCGGTGACGCATTGGCCGGCGCAACTCGGTGTGCTCTCTGCGCCGCCCGATCCGGGGCACGGCGCGGTCGGCCATGCGATGCTGACCGATCGGTTGGGCGATCTTCTGGACCCGATCCTGCCCGACTGGCCTCGTTCCGCGCGCGTGCCGCTGATCGGCGCGGTCTGCGGCCATCACGGGCGTCCGGTGGACGAACTCGATTCGGTGTCCGCGCGCATTGTCTGCGCGGCATGCCAGGACGCTGCCCGAGCTTTTGCCGCCGAGACGCTGGCGGTACTGCGCCCGGCCGGATTGCCAGCGCCACAAGGTGACCCCGACCCGGCGCTTGCGTGGTGGCTGGCCGGGCTGACCGTGCTGGCCGACTGGATCGGCTCGGCGGAGGCGTGGTTTCCCTATCGCGCGCCGGAGCACGACCTCGCGCGCTACTGGCACGAGATCGCCCGGCCGCAGGCGGCGCGGGCCGTGGCGGCGGCAGGGCTGGCGCCGGCGGCAGTACGAGCGCGGTTGACGCTGGCCGAACTGCTGGCGGATGCCGCCATCGCGGCCAGCCCGGTGCAGGCGCTGGCCGGTTCGCTGGACCTGGGCGCCGCCGGACCGCTCGCGGTATTGGTGGAGGATCAGACCGGCAGTGGCAAGACCGAGGCGGCGCTGCTGCTGGCGCATCGGCTGATGGCGGCCGGGCGGGCTGAGGGCGTGTTCGTCGCCCTGCCGACAATGGCCACCGCCAACGCGATGTACGACCGGCTTGCCGCCGCCTATCGCCGCCTGTTCGCCGATGACGCCCGCCCGTCCCTGGTGCTGGCGCACGGACGACGCGACGATCACGCCGGGTTCCAGGGTTCGATCCTGACCGGCGCGGCGGTCGCAGGCACGGCGGCGGACGACCCGGCGGACGAGCCGGCCTCCGCCCAGTGCGCCGCGTGGCTGGCGGATGATCGCCGTCGCGCGTTCATGGCGCATGTCGGGGTCGGCACGATCGACCAGGCGCTGCTCGCGGTGCTGCCGACCCGTCACGCGCCGCTGCGCCTGCATGGGCTGCACCGGCGAGTGCTGATCGTGGACGAGGCGCATGCCTATGACGCCTACATGCGCGAGGAAGTGCGCCGGCTGCTGACGTTCCAGGCCGGCCTCGGCGGCAGCACGATCATCCTGTCGGCGACCCTGCCGCAGCAGGTGCGCGCCGGTCTGGCTGGCGCATTCGCGGCTGGCCGCGGCACAAAGGGGCCGCCACTGGCCGCGCAAGCCTATCCGCTGGTCACCGTGCTCCGCGACGACGCGACCGATGAGCACGCTTGTCCCGGGCGGGAGGGGCTGGCGCGCCGTGTCGCCGTCACGCGGCTCGCGGACATCGACGAGGCGCTGGAGCGGGTGGTGGCGGCGGCGCGGGCCGGGGCGGCCGTGGCCTGGGTGCGCAACGCCGTGGACGACGCGGCCGAGGCGCATGCCGCACTGGCGGTGCGGGGCGTGGCGGCGACGCTGTTTCACGCCCGCTTCGCGATGGGCGACCGGCAGGCAATCGAGAGCGATGTTCTCAGCCGGTTCGGCAAGAAGGCGGGCAAGGCGCGCGCCGGCGTCGTCGTGGCGACGCAGGTGATCGAGCAGAGCCTCGATCTCGATTTCGACCTCATGGTCACCGACCTCGCGCCGGTCGATCTGCTGATCCAGCGCGCCGGCCGGGTCTGGCGGCATGCGCGCGACGCGCGGCCGGTGCCCGGCCCGACCCTGCTGGTGCTGGCGCCGGAGCCGGTGGCGGCGCCGGGCGCGGATTGGCTTGGCCCGGCGCTGCGGCGCACCGGACGGGTGTATCAGGACCACGTGCTGCTGTGGCGGACAGCCAGCGTGCTGTTCGCCGCCGGCGCGATCATCGCCCCCGGCGATGTGCGCCGGCTGGTCGAAGCCACCTATGCGCCGGATGGCGAGGTGCCGCCCGACCTGCAACGCCGCGCCGCCGAGGCCGAGGGGCGCGACAGCGCTGCGCTGAGCCTCGCGCGGCAGAACCTGCTGTCCTGGCGGGATGGCTACCATCTGAACGCCGGTGCCTGGGCGAGCGACATAAGCACGCCGACCCGGCTCGGCGAGCAAGGCACGCCGGTTCGGCTGGCGCGCTGGGAGGGAGGCGTGCTGCGGCCCTGGTATGACGGTGCCGGCCCGGCCCGTGCCTGGGCGCTGTCGGAGCTGATGCTGCCGCCCTGGGTCGCGAGCGGCGTGCCGCCGGCCGCCGGTGCGCTGGCGACGGCGGAGGCGGCGGTTCGGCGGGAGTGGGACGCCTGGGCGCAGGACATCCCGATCCTGCCGCTGGCGCCGGTGAGGCGCGACGCGTGGCGCGGCACCATCCTGCGGGACGATCGGCCCCGTGCCGTTAGCTACAGCGCCAGCGCCGGGCTGCGGGTGGATATGCCACAGGGCGAATGATTTTCGCACTTGTTCATCTTATTGCGGCATGTGACCGTTCCGGATCATGTCGTTCAATCTGCTCACCGATCCCTGGCTGCCGGCTCGCCGCCGCTCGGGGGCAACCGACTGGATCGCGCCGGCCGGCATCTCAGCGGCTGAGCTTGATCCCGTGGTGGCGCTGGGCTGGCCGCGGCCGGATTTCCGGCTGGCCGGCGCAGAGTTCCTGATCGGCCTGCTGGCCGTCGCCTGTCCACCGGCCGGACAAACCGCCTGGAGGACTGGCTATCTCCATCCGCCCGATGCCGCGACCCTCTCGGCGGCCTTCGCCCCGCTCGCCCATGCGTTCGCGCTGGACGGCGACGGTCCGCGCTTCATGCAGGATTTCGAGGACTTCGCCGCCGACGCGAACGATGTCGGTGCGCTGCTGATCGAGACGCCGGGTGAGGCGACGATCCGCAAGAACACCGACCTGATGGTGCGGCGCGGCCGTGTCGGCGTGCTGTCGCGCACGGCGGCGGCGATGGCTCTGTTCACCTTGCAGACCTATGCCCCCGCCGGCGGCGCCGGCAACCGCACCAGCCTGCGCGGCGGCGGGCCGCTGACCACGCTCGCCGTTCCGCCGCCGCTTTCGAACGAGCCACAGATGCTGCTGTGGCATCTGCTCTGGGCCAACGTGCCGTGCGGCGCGCCGCCCGATCCGGCCGAGTTGCCGCGGGTGTTCCCCTGGCTCGCGCCCACCCGCACGTCTGATAAGGGTGGCGCGCCACCACGCCGGCGGATGTGCATCCGTTGCAGGCGTTCTGGGGCATGCCGCGGCGCATCCGGCTGGATTTCGTGGACAACGCGGCGGGTACTCCCTGCGATCTGACCGGGCGCACCGACCCGGTCGTGGTGCGCGGCTGGCGGCAACGACCATGGGGCACGAACTACGCGCAATGGGGCGGTGTGCATCCCTTGTCGCCCTGCTACTGCACGAAGCCGGGCGCCGAACTTCTGTATCTGCACCCGCAGCCGGGCGGCATCGGCTATCAGCACTGGCAGGGGCTGCTGTCGCGCGAGCCGGGGCCGACGCGCCGCATAGCGCCCGCCATCGCGTTGTTTCGCCGGGAACGGTGGCCTGACATTCGCGCCGGCCGCGTGCCGTGGCGGTTGCTCGCCGGCGGCTTCGACATGGATAACATGAAGGCGCGCGGCTTCACCGAAAGCGAACTGCCGGTGTACGAGCCGACCGACCAGAATGCGGCGGAGGCAGCCGATCAACTGGTCTCCGCCCTGGTCGCGGCCAGCCAGATCGTCGCCGGTTTGCTGGCCCGCTGCGTCCGCCGCGCGTTGTTCGGCGACGGCGCCACCGTCGCCGCCGATGCCGCACTGCTCGCCGCCTTGCGCGAGCGGCTCTGGGCCGACACCGCCGATGCCTTCTTCGAGGCGGCACGCCGCGCCGCCGAGGATGCGGCCGGTCCCGCGTTGCGCGAGACGTGGCGCACGACCCTGGAACGGGCGGCGCGCCGCCTGTTCGACGAAGCCGCGCCGATGGATGCCTCCGGCGAGGGCCACCCCGCTCGCATCGCCGCCGCCGCCCGCCAACTCGGCGCCGTGCTGCGCGGCTACGGCAAGGAGGGCGCGGAGTTGTTCAGTGCCCTGGAGATCGAGCAGCCCGAGGCGGCGCGCGCGAAGCCGCGCCAG
>JAJZVE010000522.1 GCA_021845835.1 Pseudomonadota bacterium
AGCGCCATCAACGACTTCATGCGTCCCGACCGGGTGGTGATCGGCACCGGGAGCGAGCGTGCGCAGGACATCCTGCGCCGCCTTTATCGGCCGCTTTATCTCATCGAGGCGCCGATCGTGATGACCGGGCTGGAGACCGCCGAGCTCACCAAGTACGCGGCCAACGCCTTCCTGGCGATGAAGGTCACATTCATCAACGAGATGGCCGATCTGTGCGAGAAGCTGGGCGGCGATGTGCATGACGTGGCGCGCGGCATCGGGCTGGACGGCCGCATCGGGCGGAAATTCCTGCACGCCGGGCCGGGCTTCGGCGGCTCCTGTTTCCCCAAGGACGCGCTGGCGCTGATGCGCATCGCGCAGGACGCGGGCGCGCCGAGCCGGCTGGTCGAGGCGGTGGTCGGCGTCAACGACGCGCGCAAGGCGGGCATGGCCGGACGCATCGTCGCCGCTTGCGGCGGCAGCGTACGCGGCCAGCGCATCGCCGTGCTCGGCCTCACCTTCAAGCCCGAAACCGACGACATGCGCGATGCGCCGTCGATCCCGATCGTCTGGAGCCTGGCCGAGGCCGGCGCCGAGCTGCGCCTGTTCGATCCGGTCGGCATGGAGCAGGCGCGCCCGCTGCTGCCGGAGCGGGTGCAGTTCTGCCGCGACGCCTGGGACGCGGCAGCGGGCGCCGATGCGTTGGTGATCGTCACCGAATGGAACGAGTTCCGCGCCCTCGCGCCGGAACGCCTGCGCGAGACCATGCGCGGGCGCGTCATCGTCGATCTGCGCAACATCTACGAGCCGGCCGCCATGCGCACCGCGGGCTTCGCCTATCGCGGCATCGGGCGGCCGGCGGCATGATCTATCCCGACCTGCCCAATCCCGACCTGCTCGACCGCATCCCGCTGCATGCCCGGCTGGTGCTCGACGTCGGCTGCGCGACCGGCGCGCTCGGCGTCGAGTACAAGCGCCGCAATCCGCGCGCGCACTATCTCGGCGTGGAAAATGACGCCGAAGCGGCGCGCATCGCTGCAACCAGGCTCGACGGCGTGTTCACCGCCGACCTCGACGCCGATCCGCTGCCCTTCGCCGGCCAGATCGCACCCGGCGTCGTCGATTGCCTGATCTACGGCGACGTGCTGGAGCATCTCGCCGATCCCTGGGGCACGCTGCGCGCGCACGCGGAGCTGCTGGCCGAGGACGGCGTCGTGCTGATCTGCATGCCCAACCAGGACCATTGGAGCTTCGCCGAGCGGCTGCTGCGCGGCACCTGGGACTACGAACCGCAAGGGCTGTTCGATCGCACGCATATCCGCTGGTTCTCGCGCGCCAGCACGTCGCGGCTGCTGCGCGGCGCCGGACTGACGCCGATCGACGTGATCCCGCGCATCTTCGACGCCGCGGCGTCATCGGCATTCGTCGATGCGCTGGAGCCGGGGCTGCGGCGGCTCGGCATCGACGTGCCGGCGTATCGCGAACGCGCTGCGCCACTGCAGCATGTCTGGCGGGCGCGGCGCCATGCCGTGCATCCGCTGCCGATCGTCTCGACCATGCTGAGCCCGGTCGGCGGCGTCAGCCACGTCCGTGTCACCGAGCCGATGCAGGCGCTCGCCGCCGAGCCGACGCTGCAGCCGCGTATCATCAACCACGGCGAACCGGAGGTGTCGGAGGGGGACGCTCCGGGCATCTTCATCTTCCATCGTCCGTTGCTCGCCGGCGAGTCGGGGATCGCGCGCGTGCGCCAGCTGCTGGCGCGCGGCTGGCTGGTGTTGTGCGAATTCGATGACCATCCGGATTACATCCCGGTGCTGCAGCGCCCGGACGTGCTGAATTTCCGCGCCGTCCATGCGGTGCAGACGTCGACCGAGCCGCTGGCCGAGGTGCTGCGGCGCGACAACCCGGAAGTCAGGGTGTTCGCGAACGGCATTGCCCGGCTGCCCGAGATCGCCAACCACCGCACGCCCGGGCGCATGACGATGCTGTTCGCCGGGCTGAACCGCGAAAGCGAGTGGCCGCCGTATGTCGATGCGCTGAACAGCGTGCTCGCCAAGACGGGCGAACGGCTGCACCTGCTGATCGTCAACGACCGCGGGCTGTACGACCGGCTCGCGACGCGGCACAAGACGTTCGTGCCGCTGTGCGGCTACGACACCTATCAGGCATTGCTGGCGGCGAGCGAGATTTCGTTCATGCCGCTGCTCGACACGCCGTTCAACCGCTGCAAGTCGGACCTCAAGTTCATCGAGGCCGCGGCCCACCGCGTCACGGCGCTGGCGACGGCGACGGTCTATGAGCAGTCGGTCGCGGACGGCCAGACCGGCGTGCTGTTCCGCTCGCCCGAGGAGCTGGGGCAGCGGCTGCTGCGCCTGGTGGCGAACCCGGACATCACGCAAGCCATCGGCGATGCCGCCCGCGCCTACGTGGCGCGTGAGCGCATGCTGGCCTACCAGATCGCCGAGCGCACGGCGTGGTACCACGATCTTTGGGCACGCCGCGAGGAACTGCACCGCGCGCTGCTGGAGCGGATGCCCGAGCTCGCGACCTGAAGGAACTCCGCTGCTGGCATGGCGGGCTTTGCCCGACCCACGACTCGACCGGTCCACGGCCAGACGGTGCTGCTGAACTTCAACGGGCTGAGCTGGCCGCTCGTCCCGTTCGCAGCACTGCGGCGCTCATTCCCACACCACGCGCGTTGCGCTCAGCGCCAGCTTGCCGGCGCGAAAACTGTAGAACAGCAGACCGATGCCGAGCGTGGCGACGCTCAGCAGCACCCAGCGCAGGATGCGCACCGGATCGGCCTCCACGTCATAGTCGCATTCCAGCCGGCCGATGCGATTGTCCTCCGCATCGACAATCAGCGTACTGTTCAGCAGCAACCGGAAGAAATGCCCGCTGACCACGATCCAGCCGAGGCCCAGCGTGCAGACCGACACCAGCAGCCAGACCAGGAACGACGGCCAGACCTTGCGCACATCAAGATCGCTGCGCAGCCGCGCCCCCGCCGGCACAATCCCCGCTGGCAGCGCCAGCCGAGCGCGCGCGTCCATGACCATCCGCCCCTCCCGGTCGTCCGTCGAAGCCTGCCCGAGCGCGCGGGCGCAGGTCAACGCCGACCGAACAGCCGCTCGATTTCCGCCCGCGTCAGCTTGAGGAAGGTCGGCCGGCCATGGCTGCAGGTGGCGGCGCGCGGCGTCGCCTCCATCCGCCGCAGCAGCGCGTCCATCTCCTGCTGCGCCAGCCGGCGGCCGGCGCGGATGCTGCCGTGGCAGGCGATGCGCGCGATCACGGCGTCCAGGCGCGATGCCAGCGCGGTGCTGGCCTCGAACGTGGCGAACTCTTCCGCGAGGTCGCGCAGCAGCGGTGCCGGGTCGGCCGGGCCGAGCAGCGCCGGCAGTGCCCGCACCAGCACCGCGCCCGGCCCGAACGCCTCCAGTTCCAGTCCCAGACCTTCCAGCTCCGCCGCGCGCGCGACGACGGCTTCCGCCTGCGCCGGCGGCAGATCGACCACGGCCGGGAACAGCAGCGGCTGCGCGCGCACGCCCCCCTGCTCCGCCTGCGCCCGCAACGCCTCCTGCGTCAGCCGCTCATGGGCGGCGTGCTGATCGACCAGGACCAGGCTGCCGTCGGCGGCGACGGCGATGATGTAGGTGTCGAGCACCTGCGCCACCGCTGCGCCGAGCGGGAACGACTCCGCGTCCGGGACCGGGACGAGGGCGACCGCCGGGCGCGCGGCGGGCAGGGCTGCGAGCGGCAGCGCGGCTTCGGCGAAGCCGGCGGGCGAGGGCGCCGCATGCACGAGCCGCAGGCCAGGGCGCGGCGCCGCCCGCCCGGCGCCGATGCCGAGGGCGCGGCCGAGCGCGCCGATCACCAACGACCGCACCGCATCGGGGTCGCGGAAGCGCACCTCGGCCTTGGCGGGATGGACGTTCACGTCCACTTCCTCCGGCGGCAGGTCGAGCGCCAGCACCACCACCGGATGCCGCCCCGCCGCGATCACGTCGCGATAGGCGACGCGCACGGCGGTGCGCAAAACGGGGTCGGAGACCGGACGGCCGTTCACCAGCAGCGTCTGCCCCGCCGTCGTCGGCCGCGTCAGCGTCGGCGCGCCGGCGAAGCCCGCGAGACGCAGTATCCCGCGTTCCCCGGCCACCTCCAGCAGCGCGGCGGCGGCGTCGGCGCCGAGCAGGGCGGCGACGCGGGCGGCACGGGTTTGCGCCGGCAGGTCGAAGGCGACGCGGCCTTCGGTCTCGCAGCGGAAGGCCACGTCAGGCGCGGCGAGCGCGAGGCGGCGTACCGCGGCCTCGGCGGCGTCGGCCTCGGTGCGCGGGGTTTTCAGAAACTTGCGCCGCGCCGGGGTGGCGAA
>JAJZVE010000523.1 GCA_021845835.1 Pseudomonadota bacterium
GCAGGCCTCGGCGGCCGACGTGCAGCTTGGCAACGTCGTCGCCGACGGCGCCGTGGTCGTCATGTGGCTGTCGTCGGGGCAGGCAGGCACCGTCTATGCGATCCAGGTGGCGGTCAGCACGCTCAATGGGCGCATTATCGGGCGTACCGTGCTGCTGCCGGTACAGCAGATGGCCGCCGTGTCGCCACCAACGAGCGTGCTGACGACCGACGCGGGCGCCATCGTTACCGACCAGAACGGCAATCCGATCCTCATCGGCGCCTAGCCCGCGTCGAGCTCCTCACCCGCCTCGCTGCGCTCGGCACCCCTCCCGCAATCGGGAGAGGGAACGAACGTGCCTGCGCGCCTTCGCATTTGGAGAAGCCATGCCCACGGTGCAGCAATTGCCTCTGGCCGTTGCCGTCAACCTGACCGACGAGGTCATGATCGACCAGGGCGGCACCAGCGTCGCCGCCACGGTCGCGCAGGTGCTGGAGGCGGAGCCGCTCGGCACGGGCCTCACACGCAATGGCACGACGCTGGAGGCCGACGTCACGGTACTGGCGCCGCTCGCAAGTCCGGCACTGACCGGTACGCCAACCGTGCCGACCCCGCCTGCCGGTGACAATTCCACGCGCATTGCCACCACGGCGTTCGTGCTGTCGAACGGCACGACGCTGACCGGCGACGTCACCGGCACCGGCACCGGCACGATCGACACCACGCTGGCCGCTGTCGTTACGCCGGGGACCTACGAGAAGGTGACTGTCGATGCCAAGGGACGTGTCACCTCGGGCAGCGTGCTGGCCGCGTCAGACATCGCAGACGCCCTCGGCTTCGCGCCGATCGCCGGCAACCAGAGCATCACGCTCTCCGGCGATGCTTCCGGCAGCGGCACGACAGCGATCAGCGTGACGCTGCCCGCCGTCATCACGCCGGGCAGCTACGAGAAAGTCACGGTCGATGCAAAGGGGCGTGTGATCGCCGGTGGCGCACTGGCCGCGGCCGACCTCGCCGGAGCACTCGCAGCCAGCGACCTGTCGGCGAGCGACGTGACGGCAAGCGGGGCCAGCACCGCGCGCACCCTCGCGGCGCGGGCGGGCGACGTGGTGAATGTGCTGGACTACGGCGCCGACCCTACCGGCACGAACGACAGCGCCGGCGCCTTCACCGCGGCGATGGACGCGGTGCCGTCGGGCGCCTGGGGGCGCGTGTTCGTGCCGCACGGCAGCTACCGGCTCGCCTCCGTGGTCAACCAGCCGGCCGGCCGCTCGGTCGCGGTGACGTTCGATGATGGTGCCAACATCAGCGGCCCCGGCTATCTCGGTGTCGATCGCGTGGAGAGCGCGCAGGGACCCTACCGCTCCCGCGTCAACGCCGGCGGCTGGTTCGGCTTCGCGCCAGGCTTCGGCGATGCCACCAATCCGGCATTCGAGGCCGACTATCTGTTCAACACGCCGCAGAATTCGCTGTCGATGCGCGTCGGCTGGGACCGGCGCTACACCAACAGCCTGATCTACGGCAAGGCGCACAGCGGCATCGACATCGCCGAGCAGCGCATCCATTCCTGGCCCAACCTGTATGACAACAGCTCCGGCTGGGGGCTGTGGGAGGTCATCAACGGCCCAACGCTGGACGAGAAAACTGCCGCGCGCGCCGGGCTGTCCTGCTCCGCCGAGCTGTCCGAGACCGATATCGTCAACAATGCCGCCGAGGCCGGCTGGACCTGGCATTCCGGCGTCGGCAACACCGTGCAGGGCATGTCGATCGACCCGTGGGGGCAGAACGGCCTTTATGGCGGTGGCATCCTCTACAGCTACGGCGCAGTCGGCTCGTTCGACGGCAGCGCGGGCGGCCTGAATGCGCGCTGGTTCAGCTACCCGGCGGTGTTCTCCACCGGCAACGTGGTGGCGGGCGCGGGCACGCTGATCGTCAACGGCACCACGATCAATGTGAGCGCGGGCGAATCGCTTGCGGGCATCGCCGCCGCCATCAACGCCGCCGCCATCGCCGACGTGCGCGCGGCGGTGAATACCTGGGGCGCGATCGTGTCGCGGCTGGTGATCTACAGCACGCAGGCGAACGACCAGGGCACGCTGACGCTGGCGGGCACCGCGCTCGGCCCCCTCGGGATCGCCCCCGGCACCTTCACCACGCCGCGCGGCGCCTATGCGGCGGTGATCGGCGATGCTGGCCCGGCCGCGGTCGGCGACCAGTTGGTCGTCAACGGCGCGACCGTGACGGTGGGCGGCAGCGGTGCGGCGGCCGACGTGGCGGCGGCGATCAATGCCGCCGCCGTGCCCGGCGTCGCCGCCGACACCAACGCCGCCGGCAACCTGGTTATCACCTGCTACATGGCGGTGCAGCCCGGCGGCCTCGTGCTGACGAACGCCCCGGGCGACACGACGCTCGGTAAGCTGGGGATCGCGGCCGGCACCTATCTGCCGCCGACGCCGCCGAAAGCGTTCGCCACGGCCTATTCCGATGTCACGTCGCCGGTCTGCCTGACCACCGACCAGATCAGCATCACGGCGACCGATGCCGCCGGCACCGCCTATGGCCCGGTGGCGGTGACGCTGACCGGCGGTTCCGGCACAGGCTGGCCGCAGGATGTCGCGACCTCGATCAGCACGGCGCTCGCCGGCGCGGGCTTCCTCAGCAGCGACTTCACCGCGCTGTCGTCCGGCAGCGCGGTGGTGGCGGTGCGCGCGACCGGTTCCGGCGCGACGCAGGGCGTGCAGATCAGGAACACCGCCGGCGGCACGCTGACGCTCGCCGACGCGCATGGCGCGCCGCTGGAGACGCTGGGCATCGCCGCGGGCACGTATCAGCCGGGCGGCTATTCGGCCGCATCGCAGACCGTATTCATGGCGGCCGAGGACAGTATCGCGCCGGGCGGCCGAGGCGTGTTCGTCGGCGGCGTGTCGAATGCCACCGACCTGACCGTGTTCCCCCACACGCCGTTCGAGGCGCGCGGCGGCTTCCTGCATGGACTGCGGCTGGATCAGGCGACGTTCAACGACAACAACGCCATCGTGCTGGCGCCGGCGCAGGGGATCGCGTGGGGCAACAAGGCGCAGGGGCAGCACGTCCTGTCGGTCGCTGCCGGCACGCTGGAATTCGATGGCGCGCCGATGGTCAACCCGGTGGCGTTGGATGCCGCGTTCAGCAGTGCGGTCGGCGCGCTGCTGGTGCGCGGCACCGGCGGCTGGGCGGCGCTGGCGCCCGGCACCGCGGGCCAGGTGCTGGAGGCAAACGGCACCGCCAGCGCGCCCGCCTGGACGACGCCGGCCGCGGACAATGACCAATGGACCGCGGGCACCGTCTCGGCGCTGGGGCCGAGCCTGTCGATCGCGTCGGGCACGCTCGACGTGGCATTCCCGGCGCCGGAATGGAGCGGGGGAACGGTGACGGCGGTTGGCGGCGTGCTGACGCTGAGCGCCGGCACGCTGGAAATCGGCGCGGTCGGCCCGAACAGCCTGCTGGCCAACGCCAGCGGGGGCACCGCGCCGCCCACCGGCGTCGCACTGTCATCGCTGCTGGACAGCGCATTGGGCAACAACCAGGGCGTCGTGGCCTATCGCTCCGCGACGGGCTGGGTGGCGCTCCCGCCGGGCGCGGCCGGCGACGTGTTGCAAAGCAACGGCACCGGCAACGCGCTGACCTGGACGACGCCGGCCGCGCTGGTGACGACGCTGATGCAAGGTCTCGGCACGACGGTGCCGGCAAGCACCGGCACGCTTTGGAACAACGGGGGGCTGCTGGCACTGTCATGAACACATTTATCCGCACCGCCGTCCTGATCGGTGCCGTGTCGGCCTGGTGGGGTGCCCCGGCCGCGCTGACACAGACCTACTACTCGCCGCTGGTGGCGACGCCGCCCACTACGGACAACAGCCAGAAGGCCGCCAGCACCGCCTTCGTCGTCAACCGCGGGCCGGTGTCGCAGTTGTTCACGACCAGCGGCACGTGGACGAACGAGGCGTGGTATTCGTCCGTCACCATCATTGCGTGCGGTGGCGGCGGCGGCGGAGGTGGTGGGGCGCTGGAAACTGCGTCCACGGCCGCAAGCGGGGGTGCGAGCGGCGGCGCTGCCGGGTGCTGGCGCTGGACGGTCCCGGCCTCCACGCTCGCGTCGAGCGTTACGGTGACGATCGGTGCCGCCGGCACTCCCGGCGCCGCGGCGACGACGGCAACAACGGCGGGCGGCACCGGCGGCGCCGGCGGCGCCACCACTTTTGCACCTTTCAGGTGCTCGGGCGGCGGCGGTGGGGCCGGCGGCCAACTGTCTGCAACAGCCAGCGGTCACGGCAGTCCCGGCGCCTGCGCGACGGCGTCCTTTCCTCTCCCAACGGGCGGTTCGGGGAGT
>JAJZVE010000524.1 GCA_021845835.1 Pseudomonadota bacterium
GCATGTGCGGCGTGCCGGTACATGCGGCAGACGCCTATCTGCTGCGCCTGATACGCAAGGGCTTCCGCGTCGCCATCGCCGAGCAGATGGAGGACGCCAAGTCCCGTTCCGGCAAGACGCCGATCCGCCGCGAGGTGGTGCGCCTCGTCACCCCCGGCACGCTGACCGAGGAAGCGCTGCTGGAAGCCGGGCGGCCGAACCTGCTGCTCGCCCTGGCGACGGATGGCGGGCGACTGGGCGTCGCCTGGATCGACATCTCGACCGGCCTGTTCGAGACGCAGGAGATCGCGCAATCCGCCCTGCCCGCCCTGCTCGGCCGCCTCGACCCCGCGGAAATCCTGGCTCCCGCCGACATGAAGCTGGGCGAGTGGGAGCCCCGTCGCGGCCCGGCCGAGCCGCCGCCCGCCGATGCGGGCCGGCGGCTGGCGGCGGCGTTCGGTGTGGCCAGCCTGGACGCCTTCGGCCAGTTCGGCGCGGCGGAGACGGCGGCGGCGGCGCTGGCGCTGGACTATGTGCGATCGACCCAGGCCGGGAAGCTGCCGCATCTGGCCCGCCCGGTGCCGCAGGGCGATGCCGGCCGGATGGAGATGGACGCGGCGACCCGCGCCAGCCTGGAAATCACCCGCGCCCGCGACGGCGGCACCACCCATACGCTGCTCGCCGCCGTCGATCGCACGCTGACCGCGCCGGGCGCGCGGCTGCTGGCCGAGTGGCTGGCCGCACCGCTGACCGACGCCGCCGCGATCGTGGCGCGGCAGGACGGCTGGGCCTGGCTGCTGGCCAATGCGGAGGCGGCGGGGGCGCTGCGCGCGGCGCTGCGCGGTTCCGGCGACATGGCCCGCGCGCTGGCGCGGCTGACGCTCGGCCGCGGCGCGCCGCGCGACCTCGCCGCCGTGCGCGCCGGCCTGGACGCGGGGGCGGCCTGCGCGTCGGCGCTGGCCGGGGTGCCGCCGGCGTTCCTGGCCGACGCGGTGGGATCGCTCGACCCCGCGCCGGCGCTGCGCGAGATGCTCACCGCCGCGCTCGCCGAGCCGGCGCCGGTGCGGCTGGAGGATGGCGCGATCGCCGCCGGCTTCGATGCCGAACTGGATGCGGAGCGGCGGCTGCGCGACGACAGCCGGCGCGTGATCGCGACGATGCAACTGGACTACGCGCAGCAATTCGGCGTCGCCAGCCTGAAGATCCGCCACCACCAGCAACTCGGCTACGTGATCGAGGCGCCCTCCGCCGCGGTCGAGAAGCTGCGCGCCCTGCCCGAGCTGACCTTGCGGCAGGCGATGGCGAACGGCGCGCGCTTCACCACGCCGGCGCTCGCCGACCTCGACCGCCGCATCGCCGAGGCCGCCGAGCGCGCCGCCGCGCGCGAGCGGGTGGTGTTCGCGTCCCTGGTCGCGCGCGTGGTGGAGCGGGCCACGCCCCTGGCCGCCTGCGCCGCGGCGCTGGCCGCGCTGGACGTGGCGCAGGCGGCGGCGCAACTGGCCGCGCCGGGGCGCTGGTGCCGGCCGCGCGTGGCCGACGACCTCGCCTTCCGCATCGTCGCCGGGCGGCATCCGGTGGTGGAGGCGGCGCTGTCCGGCGCGGCGGCCTTCGTGCCCAACGACTGCGCCCTGCCGCCGGAAGCGCGCGTGCTGCTGCTGACCGGACCGAACATGGCCGGGAAATCGACCTTCCTGCGGCAGAACGCGCTGGTCGCCATCCTCGCCCAGGCCGGGCTGCCGGTGCCGGCGGAGGAGGCCGAGATCGGCGTGGTCGATCGCCTGTTCTCCCGCGTCGGCGCCGCCGACGACCTGGCGCGCGGGCGCAGCACCTTCATGGTGGAAATGACGGAAACCGCGGCCATATTGCATCAGGCGGGGCCGCGCAGCCTGGTGGTGGTGGACGAGATCGGGCGCGGCACGGCAACCCTCGACGGGCTGGCGATCGCCTGGGCGGTGCTGGAGGCGTTGCACAACGCGGTGCGCTGCCGCGTGATCTTCGCCACCCATTTCCACGAACTCGCCGGCCTGACCGGGGAGCTGCCGCGACTCGCGCCGCATGCCATGCGGGTGAAGGAATGGCGCGGCGAGGTGGTGTTCCTGCATGAGGTGGCGGCCGGCGCCGCCGGGCGCAGCTTCGGCGTGCAGGTGGCGCGGCTGGCGGGGGTGCCGGCGCCGGTGGTGAAGCGGGCGGCGACGCTGCTCGCCGCCCTGGAGCAGCGGGCCGGGCGGCTGACCGACGCCGCCGCGCTGCCGCTGTTCGCCGCCGCCGCGCCGGCGTCCGCGCCGCCGCCGGAGCCGGTGGAGGCCGATCCGTTGCGCGCGGCGCTCGCCGCGCTCGACCCGGAAGCGTTGTCGCCGCGCGACGCATTGCAGGAACTCTTCCGGCTGAAGGAGTTGAGTATTGTTGCAGCGCAGGAGGGATGGGTAACATCACACAAATGACGCCGCTGCCCCCTTTCCCGTCCGACCCGGATCAGGCTGCCGTGCTGCTGGCGGAAAGCCTTGCCGCCATCGCTCCCAACGGCGCCCCGCCGCCGCGCGACACCGCGCTGGCCGCATTCCGCCGCCATCTCGGCCGCATGCAGGCGCATGTGCGCGATACCTTCGAGGAGGGGAACCTGCCCGGCCTGAAGGCGGCGCGGCTGCTGGCCGCGCTGACCGACGGCGTGATCGCCGGGCTGCACGACTATGCCCGCAGCATGCTGCCGGGCGAGACGGTCGGACGGCTGACCGTCGCCGCGACGGGCGGCTATGGCCGCGGCGTGCTGGCGCCGTTCAGCGACATCGACCTGCTGTTCCTGACCCCGGAGGCGCCGAGCGAGGCGACGCTGCGCGCCGTCGAGTTCATGCTGTATTTCCTGTGGGATCTCGGGCTGAAGGTCGGCCATGCCACCCGCTCGGTCGCGGATTGCCTGACCGAGGCGAACGGGGATGCGACCATCCGCACCTCATTGCTGGATGCGCGGCCGGTCGCCGGCGACATGGCGCTGTTCAACGAGTTCTCCGCAGCGTTCCGCACCGCCTGCCAGGAGGCAGGCGCCGGCAGCTACATCGCCGCCAAGCGCGCCGAGCGCACCGCGCGGCACCGGCGTTTCGGCGACAGCCCGTTCGTGGTCGAGCCGAACATCAAGGAGGGCCGCGGCGGCCTGCGCGACCTGCAGACGCTGTACTGGATGGCCCGCTACGTGTTCGGCATCCATACGATTTTCGATCTGGTACAGACCGAGGGACCGGCGGCCGGCATCATCTCGCTCACCGAGGCGCGGCTGGCCAAGCGATCCTGGGACTTCCTGTGGTCGCTGCGCTTCCACCTGCACTATGTCACCGGCCGCGCCGAGGAACGCCTGACCTTCGACCTGCAGCCGGTGGTCGGCGCGCGCATGGGCTACACGCGCCACGGGCGGCAGGACGGCGTCGAGCGCTTCATGCGCCATTACTTCCTGACCGCGCGCGAGGTGATCCGGCTGTCGCATGTGCTGGAACCGGCGCTGATCCGCGCCGCGCTCGGGCCGCCGGCGGTCACCGCGACGGCGGATGCGGCGATCACGCAGGCCGGATTCGCCATCGCCGACGGCAAGCTCACCTGGACCCGCGCGCATGATTTCCGCGACGAGCCGGTGCTGATGCTGCGCATCCTGCAATTCGCGCGCGACCGCGACCTCAAGCTGCACCCGCTGGCGATGCGCGCGCTGATCCGCAACGAGCGGCGCGCCGTGCAGTTGCGCGGCGATGCCGAGGCCAACGCGCTGTTCCTCGACCTGCTGTGCGGCCGCGACGGCGAGCGGCATCGCGCCGATTCCGCGCGCTGGCTCAGCATCATGAACGAAACCGGCTTCCTCGGCCGTTTCCTGCCGGACTGGGCGCGCATCGTCGGGCAGATGCAGTTCGACACCTACCACGTGTTCACGGTCGACGAGCACACGATCGAGGCGATCCGCGTGCTGAACATCCTGGAGCGCGGCGACCTCGGTTCGATCGCGCCGGTCGCCTCCGGCCTGACCGATCATTTGCAGTCGCGACGCGCGCTGTACCTGGCGGTGCTGCTGCACGACATCGCCAAGGGACGCGGCGGCGACCATTCCGAACTCGGCGCCGAACTCGCCATGGAGATCGGCCCCGCGCTCGGCCTGTCGGCCGAGGAGACGGAGACGGTGTCGTGGCTGGTGCTGCACCACCTGCTGCTCAGCCAGACCGCGTTCAAGCGTGACATCGACGACCCCAAGACCATCCTGGATCTCGCCGATACCATCCAGTCGCCGGAGCGGCTGCGCCTGCTGCTGATCCTGACGGTCGCCGACATGCGCGCGGTGTCGCCGAAGGTGTGGAACGGCTGGAAGGCGACGCTGCTGCGCGAACTCTATTCGC
>JAJZVE010000525.1 GCA_021845835.1 Pseudomonadota bacterium
GGAGCCGCGCGGCGGAGGAGTATCCGGAACTGAAATTCCATGCCGTGCGGGAGCAGCACGGGCTCCCGGCATAACCCGGCCGGGCATCGGCATCGTCGCGCGACGCAGCGGGGATTTCTATTTCGTCGTCGGCACGAGTAGCCGGATGCTGCCGGACGAGCGGGCAATGCGGCCCTCGCGCTCAAGCGCCGCGAGGGCGCGGTAGACCGCCTCCCGGCTCAGCCCCAGTTCGCTGGCGATCAGCGTCCACGATCGCCCGACCGTCACGCTGGCGGGTTCGCCGGACGCGCGCAGGCGCAGCCAGGCGAGCACGCGTTCCTTCGCCGAGCGGATATTCCTCAATTCCAGCCGCGCGCGCAGGTCGCGCACCTGGGAGGCGAGCGCCAGCGTGAGCGCGAGTGATTCCGCCGGATCCGTGGCCAGGGCCGCCAGCAGGTCCTGTTTGGGCAGCCTCAGCACCGCCGTGTCCACCTCGGCTGTCGCGTCGCAGTGGTAGCGCGCGGCCGAGAGCGCGGCCTCCGCGAAGCTCTGGCCGGGCTCGGCGACCTGAAGCACCAGCGCCGTGCCGTCGGCCATGACGCGCGCCAGGCGGACGCGCCCGCTCTGCACCACGTAGATGGCCGAGGCCTTGTCGTCCTGCCGGAAAACCGTGGCGCCGCGGCCGAACCGCAGCCGGGTGACACGGGATTCCGGCACGGCGCGCAGCAGGCAGGCGGCAAGATTGTCCGCGGGAAGCCCCGGCATTCGCCCTCCGTATGATCCTGGTCATACGCGTTCGGCGGCCAGGCGCCTAGGAGAGCGCGATCTGGCTGAGGATGATGGACATGAAAGCACTGGGAATTGCCGCCGTGGCACTCGCGCTCTGCGTGGTTGCGACAGGCGCGCGGGCGCAGGGCGGGCCGCCGGCGGGCGGGCCCATGGGGCAGGCGGGGACGATGCCGATGCACCAGGGGGCCGGAACGATGCCGATGCGTCACGGCGGCATGATGCCGATGGGCGGCGGCACGAGGATGCATGCGGCGGCCGGGTGCATGGGCATGAGTGGGGGCATGAGTGGGGGCATGCGCATGGCCATGAGCCGGGGTTACGGGCGCCAGGCGGTCCGCATGCCGACCGCGCCGGGCCAGGCGGCCTTCGGCGCGGCGCAGGAGATCGTGCGGATGCTGCTCGCCGACCCGATGACCAACTGGTCGAAGGTCAACATCGACGCGCTGCGCCAGCACCTGATCGACATGAACGAGGTGGTGATGCGCGCCGGGGTGCGCAAGCAGCCGCTCGCCGACGGGCTGCTCATCGACGTGACGGGCAGCGGCCGCACGCTGCAGGCGATCCGCCGCATGATCCCCGCGCACGCGCAGGACATCAACGGGCTGTTCGGCTGGACCGTGACGGCGCAGGAGATCGCCGGCGGCGAGGCGCTCAGGGTGACATCCGCGAACCCGGCCGATGTGCAGAAGATCCGCGGGCTGGGTTTCCTCGGCATCCTGACGCTGGGGACGCACCAGTTGCATCACCTGGAGATGGCCAAGGGCGAGATGATGCACATGCACTGAGGCGGGGCCGGGCGCGGGTGAAGCCTTGGAGCGCTTCATCGAGGCCAACCGTCGCGACGTCGCCGGGGACCATGACGGCGCGGCGGCGGTGTTCTTCGCCGGCGGCTGTCGGCCGAGCGGGTGGCGGGGGAGTATCCGGAGTTCCGATTCCATACCGTGCGGGAGCCGCATGGGTTGGCGGGGTAGGCCCCGTATCGATTGAGCGCCGTCAGGCCTCTCTCATGTCGGAGGTTTAGGAGAGCGCACCTATGCCAAACGCCCCCCGTGGGCGAGAAACTTGCCGACCCGCGTGAACGCAGTTTCAAATCGGCCTAGCGTCTTCCTTATCGGATCTTCCTGACCCCGGAGAAGTTCTGGGTGCTGCAATAGGTAACTCGATGGATCGAAGTGGCTAAATTCCGGAATCAAGCCTGGAAGCAAGCGAAAATAAGCCTCGGCCTTCTTGACCAGGCGCTCCGTCGTCAAATCAGCGGCGATCAACTTTTCGGCGGTTAGCAGATGTTCATCCGGCAGTTGATAGGTCTTATTGATTAGGTCCGCAAAGAACGCCGGCTCAAGGAAGTCCTCGATGTCGGCCTCCTCCTTTCCGGCGATTTCGGTGGCCAGGATGATCCGCTCGTGCTCCAGGAGCGCGGCCTTGTGCAGGTCGTCAAGCTTGCGCTTTTGCCCACGTTCAAAATCGGTCAAAACCGCGATATTCAATCTATTGCCAAAAAACAACCGAACAAACGGTAGGACTTTGTCAATACCGCCGGATGGGCAAACCGCCCATTGCGGCGAAAGGTGTGTACGGCCTTCGGCCTTCAGCGCCGCCGACGCAGCCTGGAGATAAAGTATGTCGCTAGGGCCCTCAACCAACAATGTGTTCTTCCCGATGATGAGTGTCTGCGCCACCTCGAATCCCATCGCGCCAAAAATCGGAAAGTTGGTCTGCGGATCAGTGGTCAGCACGTCGGACCGAATCTTAGTTCCGCGAGATTGCTTCCGCCCCCGCTCATCGCGGACGACGACGTCCTCTACCGTGCGAACGGACGCGAGGTCGTCGGCCGGGACCATAAATGGCGAATGCGTCGTGTAGATCAGTTGGTGATTCGGCGCGATTTGCTCGGCAAAATAACGGAGAAGATCTTTCTGAGCCGTACCGTGGAGTGTCAGTCCCGGCTCATCCAAAAGCAGGATGACGTTGCCCTGGCTCTTTTTGATCTGTGCGAACTTCACGAGGAACGAAAAGAACCAGACAAACCCGGCAGATCGTTCCGAAAAAGGCACGGTTACGCCATGAAGCGCATTCTTCACGCGCGCACGCGCGATGGGCCCACTGTTGAACGGCGCGGGGTCCGCAGCCTTCCCCTCGGAGAACACCACCGCGATCTCCAGATCGTCGTTTTGCGTCCAGTAATCGAAAATCTGCTGCGTGATGCGAAGGGCGGCCGCCTCACACTTCGCGTTCAATTCCTCGAAGCGCGTAAGACTGGCAAGTTCGTCTATCGTGGTGCCCGCGTATTCTAAAAAGTCAAGAAACACGCGATCGCCACTCTCCAAAGGTCGATTATTTTTCTTGTCGTCGTTTAATTTGTTGATAGAAAGTTCTCCGCTCATCCGGTCGTAATGGGAGAAGTAGAGAAACTTTGGTGTGCGGGCCGCGAGTATATCTATTCCCCGCAGTCGCGCAGAGTCCTGCCTGAACTTCTTGACCGCCGCAAGAAACTCGTTCTGACGTTCCGTGCGGCCGGTAACCTGCTCAAGGGCGGCGGCGCCCCTTTTGGTGGTTTCTGCGCCGGCCAGCCCGTTACATTCGTCGGGACTGAGCTGAAACCGCTTTACGAGACCTTCGAGAACCTTTCGTTCGTCGATCGGGACCACCCAAGTCGATTCTTCCGACCCGTAACCCTTCTGAATATGAACTGTTCGACCTGTTAAAGTACCCTGACCAAGCTCGGATTCGATTGCGGCTGCATCGTCTGCGCTCATCTGCCATTCGGTACGCATGACGACCGCTTCGCCTGTTGGGTGTCGCGTGTCGTAATCCGCGAGAAATCGGCGAGGATAATTCTCCGTCTTTCCGTACGCTTTGAAATCCGAATTGGTGGATCGAAGGCCTTCTAGGGCTTTCAAGAACGCCGTCTTCCCGGCTTCGTTTTTCCCAACCAAACACGTCGAGGACCCTATCTCGACCGGATCTGAGTCTATGATGTTCCGGTAATTCGTCGCGTGCGCCTTAACAAGCTTCATTGGCCAGGGGTTCCCGCTATGGGTGGAAGCTAACAAGACTCGAGCGCCAAATCTTGGGGCATGTCACCCTTGTTGGGAAGGCTCTGAGCGTCAGTTGAACGCAAGGTCCCGGCGCAGCTTGATGTGCCGTGCCGGCCCCCGGACGTACGCCTTACGCCCGCTTCCCGTCCGGCACGCGCACCGCCGCCGGCGCGGCTTCCCGCCGCCGGCCCCCGCGCACCTCGTTCCAGAAATGCACCACGCCGCCCCATTGCTGGGCGAGGTAGCCGCCGCTGGCCATCGCCTCCGGCGCGTCGTCGTCGCCGGTCGCGGGGTAGGCGTTGGAGAAGTCCGCGGTGCCGAACAGGATGTCCCAGATGGGAAACACGGCGGCGTAGTTGCAGGAGCGCTGGCCGGCGGCGAGCAGGCCGTGGTGCATGCGGTGAAAGCGCGGCGAGACCAGGATGCGGTCGCCGATCCGCCCGAACGAGAGCCGCACATTGGCGTGGCTCAGGCTCTCGACGAACCGCAAAAACATCAGCAGCAGCGGGAATTGCAGCGGCGGGATGCCG
>JAJZVE010000526.1 GCA_021845835.1 Pseudomonadota bacterium
AATCGGCTCACCACGCCCTTGTAAGCAAAAGCGGCCCCAGAGGGCCGCTTGGAAGTCCTTGATTTTTCTGAGAAAATCTGGAGCGGGCGAAGGGATTCGAACCCTCGACCCCAACCTTGGCAAGGTTATGCTCTACCCCTGAGCTACGCCCGCGCTCCGAACCGCGATCCGTGCGGCGGGCGGGGTATTAGTCGTGTTGACGGCGGATTGCAAGGGGACGGCGGGCCATCCTTCCGCTTGCCCGCGCCCGCGTTTCGTGGCTTGTGACCAGCTTCCGCCACAACATCTATTGCCGCACGATTCAGGCGAGGACGCCACGCAATGGACTTCATCATCGGCAAGAAGCCGGCCGCCGGGCGCCCCGCTCCGGCCGCCACCGCCGCCCCGGCCGCAAGCCCCGCCGACAGCACCATCCTGGACGGCGACCAGACGACCTTCATGCGCGACGTGGTCGAGGCCTCGCGCACCCTCCCCGTCATGGTGGATTTCTGGGCCACCTGGTGCGGCCCCTGCAAGCAACTGACGCCGACCCTGGAAAAGGTCGTGCGCAGCGCCGGCGGGCGCATCCGCCTGGTCAAGATCGACATCGACAAGAACCAGGCCCTGGTCCGCCAGCTCACCCAGCTCGGCCTGCCGCTGCAGTCCGTGCCCACCGTCGCCGCGTTCTGGCACGGCCAGATCGCCGACCTGTTCCAGGGCGCCCAGCCGGAATCGGAGGTGCGGCGCTTCGTCGAAAACCTGCTCAAGCTCGCCGGCGGCACCATGCCGGGCGCCGATCTGATCGCCGAGGCCAGGGCCGCGTTCGACAAGGGCCAGGCGGACGAGGCCGCCGAGCTCTACAGCGCCGCCCTGGAGCAGGAACCGGAGCGCCCGGAGGCCTGGGGCGGCCTGGTGCGCGCCTTGCTCGCCCTCGGGCGCGAACAGGACGCC
The DNA here is from genome assembly GCA_021845835.1 of Pseudomonadota bacterium. The sequence continues at coordinate 931 of JAJZVE010000526.1, forward strand.
CAGGCGGCGCTGGCGCAGGTGCCCACGCCGATCGCCGAGCACGCCGAGGTCGCCGGCGCCCGCAGCGCGCTGGCGCTGGCCGCGGAAGGGCGGCAGGCGCGCGCCAGGCTCGCCACCTACCAGAAGCTGCTGGCCGCCGACCCGGCCGACCACCAGGCGCGCTACGACCTTGCCACCGCGCTCAATGCCAGCGACCGGCGCGAGGAGGCGGCCGAGGCGCTGCTGGAGATCATCCGCCGCGACCGCGCCTGGAACGACGACGGGGCGCGCAGGCAGCTGCTGAAGTTCTTCGAGGCCTGGGGCTTCGACGACCCGGCCACGATGGCGGCGCGCCGCAAGCTCTCGGCGCTGCTGTTCCGCTGATGGGCGCAGCGCCGCCGCGGCCGGAGGAACTGCCGGACTGCTTTCCGGTGTTCCCGCTCGCGGGGGCGCTGCTGCTGCCGCGCGGCCGGCTGCCGCTGCACATCTTCGAGCCGCGCTACCTCGCGCTCACCGACGACGCGCTGGCCGGCGGCCGCATGTTCGGCATGATCCAGCCGGATCCGCGCCGGCCGGCCGGCCGGACCGGGCCGGGCCTCTACCGCGTCGGCTGCCTCGGCCGCATCGCCGCGTTCAGCGAGACCGAGGACGGCCGCTACCTGATCACCCTGGCCGGGCTGATCCGTTTCGCCGTCGTCGAGGAACTGCCGCTGCGCCGCGGCTATCGGCGGGTGCGGGCGGTGCTGGCGCACTTCGCCGCCGACCTCGCGCCGCCGCCGGCCGAAGCGTGCTGCGACCGTGCCGCCCTGCTCGCCGCGCTGCGCGGCTATTTCGCGCAGCGCAACATCGAGGCAAACTGGACGGCGATCGCCGGCATGGCGGAGGAGGCGCTGATCACCACGCTGGCGATGGCCTGCCCGTTCGACCCGGCAGAGAAGCAGGCCTTGCTGGAGGCGGCCACCGCCGCCGAGCGGGCCGCCGCGCTGCACACCCTGCTCGCGATCGACGCAAGCGCCGATCTCGCCCCCGGCGCAACGTGGGCGAGCTAATTCAGGTCCCGCCATGTCCGACACCGACCCCGCCCCTGCCCCGCCCGTGCCCCTGGATCCCCGCCTGCTGGAGGTGCTGGTCTGCCCGCTCACCAAGGGACCACTGGAATACGACCGCGCCGCCGGCGAGCTGATCAGCCGCACTGCCGGCCTCGCCTATCCGATCCGCGACGGCATCCCGATCATGCTGCCCGAGGAAGCCCGCCCGCTGGAGCCGACCTGATGGTGACGCCGCTCGAAATCCGCCTCCGGCGCGCCGAGCGGAGGCTGGAGGTGGATTTCGACGACGGCAGCCGCTTCGCCTTCCCCGCCGAACTGCTGCGGGTGGAAAGCCCGAGCGCCGAGGTGCAGGGACACAGCCCGGCCGAGCGCCGCCTGGTGTCCGGCAAGCGCGATGTCGGTCTCGCCGGCATCGAGCCGGTCGGCCACTACGCCGTGCGGCTGCTGTTCGACGACGGCCACGACAGCGGCATCTATTCGTGGGACTGGCTGTATCTGCTGGGGCAGCAGCAGGACCGGCGCTGGCGCGACTATCTGGCGGGGCTCGCCGCGGCGGGACTCAGCCGCGATCGCTGATGCGCAGCGCGGTCAGCCCCGCCGCCAGGATCGCCCGCAGGTCCGCCCCCGCCAGCGCCACGCACCCCGCGGTCGGGGCGTAGTCCGGCGCGGCGACATGCAGGAAGATGGCCGAGCCGCGCCCGCGCGCGACCGGCGCGTCGTTCCAGCCCAGCACGCCGACGATGTCGTACGCGCCGTCACCGCGCCACAGCGCCTCGCAGCGCGCCGGATGCGGCAGGCGGACCTGGCAGTTGTAGTCGGCATGGCCGGGATCGTCGCACCAGCCGTCGTCCGGCGCGATCGGCTCGCGCGGCACGGCGGCGCGCGGGATGGCGCCGCGGTCGGCACGGAACAGCACGCGGCGCAGCTGCAGCAGCCCGGCCGGCGTGGCGCCGTCGCCTTCCCGCTTGTCGTCCCGCACCCCGCCCCGCCCCAGCGCCACGCGGAACACGCGCAGGCCCAGCACCAGACGACCGTCGGGGAAAACCAGCGCCTCGGTCATGCCTCGTCGAACAGATGGCCGAAGCGGGCGGCCTTGGTGGCCAGATAGCGGTCGTTGACGCCGTTCGGCGCGAAGGCGTGCGGCTCGCGCGCCACCGCGATGCCGCAGGCGGCCAGCGCCGCCACCTTGTCAGGATTGTTGGTGAGCAGCCGCACCCGGTCGAGGCCGAGTTCGCGCAGCATGGTCGCGGCGATCAGGAAGCGCCGCTCGTCCGCGCCCCAGCCGAGCGCGCGGTTGGCGTCCACCGTGTCGAGCCCGCGGTCCTGCAGCGCATAGGCGCGCAGCTTGTTGACCAGCCCGATGCCGCGCCCCTCCTGCGCCAGATACAGCACCGCGCCGGCACCGTCCTCGGCGATCCGGCGGATCGCGCCGCGCAACTGCGCGCCGCAGTCGCAGCGCAGGCTGCCGAGCAGGTCGCCGGTGAAGCACTCCGAATGGATGCGCGCCAGCGGTGCGCGCGTCTGTTCGGGCCGGCCGATCAGGATGGCGAGATGCTCGATACCGGCATCGGGGCCGCGGAAGGCGACCACGCGCGCATCGGGCGCGTCGGCGAGCGGCACCTCCGCCTCGGCGACGCGGACCAGCTCCGCCGCCATCACGTCGGGATAGGCCAGCACGTCGGCGGCGACGACGCGGAGCAGGTCGAGCCTTGCCGCGCGCGCGCCGGCATCGCCTGCGACCGGCGCCGCCAGCACCGCCGGCAGCAGCCGCGCCAGCTTGCCCAGGCCCAGCGCGGCGGCGGCGGCGGCGGGCGCGGGCACCGGCGCGGGCGGATCGCTGGGCAGCAGCTCCTCCGCGGTCGGATCGGCGAGGCTGCGCAGCCGCGCCGGCTCCAGCAGGGCGTGCGGCAGCGGCAGCGCCACGGCGGCGACGCCCTGCTCGACCGGCCGGCGCAGCACCGCCGCCGCCCGCACCGGCGCCAGCAGCAGCACGGCCGGACCGGCGGCGAGTGCCGCGAATTCGGCCAGCCCGCGCGCGCCGGCGGTCTCGGCCGCCAGCAGCACGAGCGGCTCGGCCGCATCCAGCAGCACCGGGGTGCCGCGGCGCAGATCGGCGACCCCGCGATGCACGCCGCGCAGCCGCAGCGCCTCTGCACCGGCCGGCGGCGGCGAAGGCGGGCGGGGCGCGGCGGGGCCGCGGAGCTTGACCTGGTTCATGACGTCCTGATCCGATGGTTCGCAACATTCCCGGCGGGGCCGCCGGGGGCAAGGGCGCGACGCGCGCATCCGCCCTGTCCTATCTCGGGGCCGGCGCAGCGTCGCCGGCCAGGCGTCACGGAGATGTGTGAAGCTTGAACCTGCGCAAG
>JAJZVE010000527.1 GCA_021845835.1 Pseudomonadota bacterium
CGCGCACGACGCGCGCCTGCGAGTGCTCGACTGGGCCGACGCGCCGGCCGCGATGGCGGGGGCGGGCCTGCTGGTGAACACCACCAGCCTCGGCATGACGGGCCAGCCGCCGCTCGATCTCTCGCTGGCGGCGCTGCCGGTCGCGGCGGCGGTCGCCGATCTCGTTTATGTGCCGCTGGAAACGCCGCTGCTGGCGGCGGCGCGGGCGCGCGGCAACGCGGTGGTGGACGGCCTCGGCATGCTGCTCTACCAGGCGGTGCCGTCGTTCGAGGCGTGGTTCGGCGTGCGGCCGGAAGTGACGGCGGAGCTGCGCGCGCTGGCGGTGGCGTCGCTGTGAAGGCCGGCTCCGCCGCCGAGGTGCTGCTGGCGTTCGCGCGCCTGGGCGTTACCAGCTTCGGCGGGCCGATCGCGCATATCGGCTATTTCCGTGCCGAGTTCGTGCAGCGGCGGCGCTGGCTGGACGACGGCGCGTTCACGGATCTGGTGGCGCTGTGCCAGTTCCTGCCCGGGCCGGCGTCGAGCCAGACGGGGTTCGCGCTCGGGCTGCTGCGCGCGGGCTGGCCGGGGGCGCTGGCCGCCTGGGTCGGGTTCACGCTGCCCTCGGCGCTGCTGCTGGTGCTGTTCGCCTACGGCGCCGGCAGCATGGCCGGCTCGCCGCTCGGCCAGGGGGTGCTGCACGGGCTGAAGCTGGTCGCGGTCGCGGTGGTGGCGCAGGCGGTGTGGGGCATGGCGCGCACGCTCTGCCCCGACCGGCCGCGCGCCGCCATCGCCACGCTCGCCGCGGTGCTGCTGCTGCTGTGGCCCGGCGCGGCGGCGCAGATCGGGGCGATCGTGCTGGGCGGCGTGGCGGGGCTGTTCCTGCGTGTCGAGGGGGCGGGACCGGGGCGGCCGATCGGGCTCGGCGTCGGGCGCGGCGTCGGCATCGCCTGTCTGGCGCTCTACGCCGGGCTGCTGGTGCTGCCGCTGCCGCCGCTGTTCGCCGCGTTCTACCGCCCCGGCGCGCTGGTGTTCGGCGGCGGGCATGTGGTGCTGCCGCTGCTGCGCGACACCGTGGTGGCGCACGGCCTGGTACCGGAGGGCGCGTTCCTTGCCGGCTACGGCGCGGCGCAGGCGGTGCCCGGCCCGCTGTTCACCTTCGCCGCCTATCTCGGCGCCGTCGCCGCCGGGCCGCCGGGGGCGGTGCTCGCGCTAATCGCGATCTTCCTTCCCGGCCTGCTGGCGCTGCTCGGCACGCTGCCGTTCTGGGACGCACTGCGCGCCCGTCCGCGCGCGCAGGCGGCGATGCGCGGCATCAACGCCGCCGTGGTCGGCATTCTGGGCGCGGCGCTTTACACGCCGGTCTGGACCAGCGCGGTGCTGCGCCCGGCCGATCTGGCGCTCGCCCTGGTCGGGTTCGTGCTGCTGACGGTGTGGCGCGCGCCGCCGCTGGTCGTGGTGGCGCTGGGGGCCGCGGGCGGCGGTATGCTTCGATAGCGGATCATTGACCCAGATCAACGACCGCGCACCTGTGCGCAGCCTACGCGCAGGGCAAGTTCGACGCGGAGGAACCCATGAGCCAGCCGCACGCCTGGCGCGGTCTGATCGACGCGGACGCCTTCGCGCGCGCCGAACTGGGGCGGCAGCCGTTCACGCATCTCGTGGTGCCGGGCTTCGTGCTGCCGGCGGCCTGCGCCGCCGCACGCGCCGCATTTCCTGATACCGGGCACGGCGGCATCGCGCCGGCGGTGGCGCGCGACCCGGCAGATGGGCTGGGCCGGCTGCTCGCCGCCCTGCGCGACATGGCGACGACGGCTGCCTTCGCGGCGAAATTCGGCGAGACGCTCGACCCGGAAACGCTGATGATCCATTTGCGCTCGCGCTGCACGGCGCAGGACGGGCGCATCCATACCGACAGCGCGCGCAAGCGGGTGACGGCGCTGATCTACCTCAACGAGTCCTGGCCGCATGCCGGCGGCAGGCTGCGGCTGCTGCGCGGGCCGGTCAACCTGGAGGACATGGCGGCCGAGGTGCCGCCGCTGGACGGAACGCTGATCGCGTTCCGCCGCTCCGACACCTCCTGGCACGGGCATTACCCGTTCGAGGGCATCCGTCGCGCCGTTATGTTCAACTGGATGGAAAGCCTGGCCGACGCGCGGCACGAGATGCGGCGGCACGCTGCCTCGGCGGCGCTGAAGCGCCTTGCGCGGCTGACCGGGGTGCGTGCGAAGGCGACGCCCTATGCCTGACGGCGCCGCTGCGTCGCTGCCGCACCTGCTCACGGCCGCCGCGAGACGCACAACCCGAGGCACATCTTCTGCGGCTGCAATGGCGTTCGCGCCACCGGTTCGCCTTCCCTGAGCAGCCGGTAGCGGGCGGGTGAAACGCGGTCCGGCACCCTGAATTCGCCTTTAATCATTCCCCGAATCCGCCCGCCTCGCGGACCCCGCGCCGCGCCGCGCCGGCCGCACGGTCCGCCGGCTGGCCGGCAGGGGCGAGACGCGAAATGACGCCGGCCCGGAATCGTCCGCCGCGTCTTCCTCAGGACGCCAGCATCACAAGGATGACACGCAGGCGCCGGGACGATGCGGCAATATCCGGCGCCAGCCTGGCACGATCTGGACGCCGGTCCGAGGCGGCATAACATGCCGCGGCTGCGGCAAGGACGCGGCGCCCTTGTCCGCCAACGGGAGATCTCATGTCGGTCACGTACGTTTCCGGAGCGACCAGCAGCGGCCTTGTGATTGATCGCGGCTCGCTGCTGCAGGTGCAGGCCGGCGGGACGATCGTCAATACGACGTTCAACGGCGGCACCGGGTTCCTTGAGGTCAGCGCCGCCGCCATCAGCACCGTCGTCAATGCCAGCGGGTTCTTCGGCGTGCAGAACGGCAGCGTCGCCAGCAGCGTCATGGTGAACAACGGCGGCAAAGCCGGCCCCGACTTCGGCGGCAGCATGGACAATGTCGTCGTCAACAGCGGCGGCACACTCAGCGTCGATACCACCGGGGACGTGTCGGGTGTGGTCGTGAACCCCGGCGGCGTGTTCGATGTCCTCGCCGGCGGGACCGCGACCGGCGTCGTGCTGAACGGCGGCACGCTCGACGTCGCCGTCGGCGGCACGGTGACGGGGGCGATCGGATTCGCGCCGGGCTCCGGCGGCACCGTCGTCGTGTCCTCCCCCGCCTCCGCCGGGAACGACATCCCCCTGCTCACCTATTCCGGCTTCGGGCCACACGACACCATCGACCTGATGGGAGCCACCTATACCAGCGCCACCAGCTTCGTGACCGCGGGCGACACCCTGAGCCTCGTCGTATCGATGCCGTTCCTGCAGCCGATCCAGTTCCCGATGATCATGGAGGCGCCGCAGCCGGGCATTGCCTTCGTCACCGCGGTCAATCGCGCCAATCTCTCCACCGAGATCGTCGCCTGCTTCGCCGCCGGCACGCGCATCGCCACGGCCGACGGGGAGACGCCGGTGGAACGGCTGCGCGTCGGCGACCGGGTGCGCACGGCGGGCGGGGCTTTTGCGCCGGTCCGGTGGCTCGGCCACCGCACGGTCGAACCGGCGCGCCACCGGCCGGCCGTGGACCTGCGCCCGGTGCGCATCCGGCGCCACGCCTTCGGCAGCGGGCAGCCGCATCGAGACCTGCTGCTGTCGCCCGATCACGCCGTCTTCGTCGAGGGCGTCCTGATCCCGGTCCGCTACCTGGTGAACGGCGCCACCATCGTTCGCGAGCACCGCGCCCGCATCACCTACTGGCATGTCGAGCTGGCGGCGCACGACCTGCTGCTCGCCGAAGGACTGGCCTGCGAAAGCTATCTCGACACCGGCAACCGCGCCGCCTTCGCGAACGGCGAGGCCAGCGTCATGCTGCATCCCGACTTCGCGCGGCGTGTGTGGCAGGCGCAGGGCTGCGCGCCGCTGCTGCTGGACGGCCCCGTGCTGGCCGCGGCGCGCGCCGGTCTGCTCGCGCAGGCGGAACGTCTCGGCTGGACGCGCACCGGCGACCCGGACCTGCATCTGCGGATCGACGGGGTACGGCACGATGCGGTCAGCGAAGGTCGGCTGCATCGGTTCCGCCTGCCCGCCGCGGCGCGGTCGCTGCACCTCGTCTCGCGCGCCGGCGTCCCGGCCGAGACCCGCCCCGACGGCACCGACCATCGCCGGCTTGGCGTCGCGGTCGGGACGCTGCTCGTCAACGGGCGGGCGCTGCCGCTGGGCGATCCCCGCCTCGGCGCCGGATGGCATGGCGCGGAGGACGGCTGGCGCTGGACCGACGGGCACGCCGCCCTCGCGCTCGCGGGCGCGGCGGAGCTTGCGGTCGTCGTCGCGAT
>JAJZVE010000528.1 GCA_021845835.1 Pseudomonadota bacterium
GAACCGCTCCAGCCACGCCCCCGACCCGGCCGATCCCGTGGCGACCTACGATTTTGCCTGGATCTGGCAGGAACTCGGGATCGCACACCTCCGCGGCTGACAACCCCGAGGGCCATTTCGCACAGCTTCGCGGTCACGGGGCCTATCCGGAATGTGATGTCACCCGAGGACGATACGGACAACCTCGCGGGCCCAGGCGAGATCGCCGCTCCTGGCAAAGCGCCGGCGCAATTCGACGGCGACGGCCAACTCACCGTACTCGTCAAAGGCGTGGCGCACGGCGACCACGGTCGCGTCATCGATGGCAAACATGCCCGGAGCATGGCGCGTCCAGCAGGGCGAGCCGCAAGGTCGCTGCGCACCGATCGCGCAACGTTCACCCGAAAAGGCTTTGGCCGGCCGGCCTCAGATCCCGGGCGTCGACAGGACGCCGACCTGCGCGCAGCCTCGCTGCCATGGCATCCGCTCCCGTCCGCGTGAACCGTGCGCCTGTGCTGACCCTGTGGGCCACCATTGTGGCCGAGCGGCTGGGCCACCCGCCTGATCTGGCCCTGACCCTCGGCCAGGCGCTGGCAGGCGTTGGTGCCCGTGCAAAAGCCCGCCGGCTGGGCATTGCCGAGGAGCGGGACCGTGAGGCGGAGAAGCGCGAGCACGAACTTCGGCCGGCGATCCGGCCGGTGCATCTGATGGGCCGCGACATCCGTCTCCTGGCCACCCAGGACGGCGAATTGCGCGCCGACAAGGACGGCAAGCCGGCCGACGCTGGCGCGGTACGGCGTTATCTGCAGCGCGCCTTCGGTGATCGCCTGACCGAGGTCCGGGCCGCCATGGAGGCGGCCGCAGCGCGCCTGCCTCCAGAGGAGCTGAACCGTGTTGGCTTCCGCCTTTACGAGGTATTCCGGCCGGCCGTTCCGGAAGGCGTGGAGGGATGGGGCGCGAAGGGGGAGCTGACGATCGAGCGGATCGGCGCCGCGGTCGGGAGGCAGGGCGCCGAACTCATGTGACAGCGGGTGACACTCGTGCGTTTGGTTGATTCGATGCGGCTTTCCCGATTCGGAGCCGCGCCCATGCCGACCATCGCTGACTCGCTGGGTGGCAAATCCCGCCTGGCCGTCCTGCTGGAGCATTTCGCGACCATTGACGACCCGCGCGATGTCCGCCGCATCGCCCACCCGCTGGCAGAGATCCTGCTGCTGGTGGTCTGCGGCACCATCGCCGACTGCGACGACTACGACCACATCGCCGCCTGGGGCGAGGCCCATCTGGCGTTCCTGCGCCGCCATCTGCCGTTCCGGCACGGCGTCCCCGGCGGGCGCTGGCTGACCATCCTGATGAACCGGATCAATCCCGGGCTGTTCTCGGCCGCCTTCACTGCCTGGGTGCGCGGCACCTGGCCCGATCGCCCCGACTTCGTCGCCATCGACGGCAAGACCTCGCGGCGCAGCCATGACCGCGCCGCCGGGGTGGGGCCGATCCACCTGGTCTCGGCGTTCGCCACCACCGCCCGCCTGGTGCTCGGCCAGGAAGCGGTGCCCGACAAGGCCGGCGAACTCGCCGCCATCCCGGTGCTGCTGGCCCGGCTCGCCGAGCAGGACGGGCTGCGTGGCGCGCTGGTCTCCATCGACGCCATCGCCACCAACGGCAGCATCGCCAAAGCCATCCGCGACGCCGGCGCCGACTACCTGCTGGCGGTCAAGGCCAATCAGCCAGGGCTCCGCGCCGAGGTCGAGGCCTGCTTCACAGCCGCCCCGCCCGGCACCGTCGAAACCCACACCGAGCACGACAAGGGCCACGGTCGTATCGAGCAGCGCACCACCAGCGTCGTGCGCGAGGTCGAGTGGCTGGCCGGCGGACGGCGCTTCCCGGGCGAACTGCGACTGCCCGACGCCGCCAGCATCGTCCGCGTCGAGGCCTGCATCCGCCGCGGCGAGAAGACGCATACTGAGACCCGCTATTACATCTCCTCGGCGCGCCTCACGGCCGAGGCGGCAGGCCGGGCGATCCGTGGCCACTGGGGCATCGAGAACCGATTGCACTGGGTCCTCGACGTCACCTTCAACGACGATCAGTCCCGCCTGCGAAAAGGCTTCGGCGCCAAGAACATGGCCGTCGTCCGACACTTCGCCCTCAACCTCGTCCGCGCCGCCAAGGATACGAAATCCGTCAAGCTCCGCCGCCAAGTCGCAGGGTGGACCACGGATTATCTGAACCAGCTCCTCGCCTCTCATCACAGATGAATTGGATTCGGAGCCCTGCAATCTCGGCGCGGTCGATGACGATGCGCTGGTCGCCCGGCGCACGCAGGAAGTGCTGCGCAACCTGAACGGGCACTTCCGCCTGCTGCGAATCGGCGATGCGGTCCCCAGCCGCAATATCCACGCCGGCATACGTCCAGAGGCCGGGTCGATCGCGCAATGTTTGTCCCCATCCACTGCAGGCTTCCTGGTCGCCTCAATGCGTGTCGTTCAGCGCGTCGACCGCTGGGATTTCGCGGCTTCTGCGTGCAATGTAGTCATGCAGTGCTTCGTCCTTGGAGGTATCCAGCTTCGGCTCCTCATACTCGTCGAGCAGGCGCGCCGCCTGCTCGAGCGCCCTCTGCTTCACATCCTTGGAACCCTCGGCTCTCCATTGTTCAATGGAGTTGTTGTCGAACAGTCTCGGAATGAAGAACGCGCGCTCAAAATTCGCCTGGGTGTGCGGGTGCCCGAGATAGTGACCGCCAGGGCCGACATCGCGTACAGCCGCCAGCGCCTCGTTGAAATCGTCCCACCGGATCCCTTCCGCCATACGGTAGCCCATCGCGCAGACTTCGGAGTCGACGACGAACTTGGCGATGGAGCAGTGCATTCCCGCCTCGTTCCACCCGGCTGAATGCCAGACGTAGTTGGCACCCGCCAGCAGCACCGCCATCATGGTCATGGCGCTTTCATAGCCGGCCTGCGCGTCGAAGATCTTCGACCCGCCGAGCAGGTTCGATGTCCGCCACGGCACGTTGTAGCGGCGCGCCATCTGGCCGATCATGAAGTTCATCAGCGATATTTCCGGCGTGCCGGCCATGGGGGCGCCGGATTGCATCGAAACCGTCGAAAGATAGTGGCCGTAGATGGCCGGGCAGCCCTTGCGGACGACCTGGGTATAGGCCAGCGCCGACAACGCCTCCGCATTGAGCTGGGCGACCGCCGGGGCCGTCGACGCCGGGGTATTGGCGCCGCCGAGGACAAACGGCGAGCAGAGCACCGGCTGGTTGCGCCGGCAGAAGGCCCGCATGGCGCCAAGCATCACCTGATCCCACACCAGGGGCGAATTGCCATTGCAGTTCCCCGTCACCACCGCATGGGTTTCCAGAAACTCCGGCCCGAACAGGATCGCGCACATGTCGAGCACGTCCTCGGCGTTCTTCGGCGACGTGGTCATGCCCATGAAGGTCTTATCGGAATACTTCATGGACGAATACGTGATATGTAGGTGCCGGTGCGCGACGACGATGTCCATCGGCTCGACGATGTGATGCGCCGACGAATGCAGTACCGGCGTCATCTGCGCCAGCTTGTGAAACGTGCCCAGATCCGCCAGGGTCGGCAGTCTCCGCACGTCCTCGAGGTCGCGCAGATACGGTGCACCCGTCATCGGCACGAAGATCGCATGCGGGCCGCCGAGTTCGACGTTCTTTGCCGGATTCCGGGCATGATAGGTAATGTGCGGCGGGATGCTGCGGATCAGCTCCATGACCAGCTCGCGGTCCAGATGCACCCGCTCGCCGCGCACATCGGCCCCGGCTCGCTTCCAGTCGGCCAGCGCGATGGGGTCGCGGAAGACGACGCCGACATCCTCAAGAATCGCCATCGATGCGTCATGAATCCGCTCCACCTGGTCGGCGGTCATCGGCTCGACGACAGGCAGCCCGCGGGTCAGCGTAGGAAGCATCCCGACCTTCGGCGCTGTCCGCATGGCCCGCCGCGCCTCCCGCCCGCCCCGGCGCGCCGTCGTTTCCTCAGCCTTCATCTCCCTCTCCCCTCGCAAAAATTGCCGATCCGGCGCGCCACGCCCTTGTCCACCAATGCCGGCCTCGGCGCGCCGGATCGGGACGGATGGCAAAACTCAGATTGTCGGATCCACCTTCTGGCTGATCCGCTTTGTGAAGCGATCGATCAGGATTGCCAGAATGACGACGGCAAGCCCGGCCTCCACGCCGCGTCCAATCTGAGCGCAGGCCGTGGCGGGGATCCTGCAGTACCTGGGCGAGACGTCCACCCCAGGGCTCGGGCAGGATGACAACCACCTTGCTGGCGGCGCCCTGCTCCGACCACGGCGCAG
>JAJZVE010000529.1 GCA_021845835.1 Pseudomonadota bacterium
CGAACGCCTCGTCACCGCCGTCGCCCGACAGCGCCACCGTGGCGTGGCGGCGGGCGAGCGCGCAGACGGCGTGCGTCGGCGGGGCGGAGATGTCGCCGAACGGCTCGCCGAACACCGGCCCCATCGCGCGCGCCGCGTCGATCAGGTCGATCGCGGCGGCGCGCGCGTTGTGCTGGCGCGTGCCGTAGCGCGCGGCGACCGCGGCGGCGTACGGGGTTTCGTCCTCGCCGCCGTCGAAGCCGACGGTGAAGGTGTCGAGCGGCGCCGCCCGCGCGCGCGCCGCGAACGCCACCACGGCACTCGAATCCACCCCGCCCGAGAGGAAGGCGCCGAGCGGCACGTCGGACACCAGTCGCCGTTCCGTCGCCGCGGCGAGCAGCCCGATCAGCCGCCGCTGCGCCTCCTCGGCCGGCAGCGCGAGCGGCTGCGGCTGCACCCGCCAGTAGCGGCGCGGCGCCGGCGCCGGCGCGCCGACGGTGAGCGCCAGGCAATGCGCCGGCGGCAGCTTGCGGACGTCGCGGTAGATGGTGCCGGGATCGGGCACGTAGCCGAGCGCGAAGAAATCCGCGACGGCGGCGGGATCGAGCCGGCGCGGCAGCGTCGGCACCGCGGCCAGCGCGCACAGTTCCGAGGCGAACACGAACCGGCCGGCGCGGTCGGTCGCGTAATACAGCGGCTTCTTGCCGAAGCGGTCGCGGGCGAGGAACAGCGTGCGCCGGGTGCGGTCCCACAGCGCGAAGGCGAACATGCCGTCCAGCCGGTCCAGGCAGTCCGGCCCCCAGCTTTCCCAGGCGTGGATGATCGCCTCGGTGTCGCAGCGGTTGCGGAAGACGTGGCCGAGCGCCTGCAGCTCCGGCCGCAGTTCGGCGAAGTTGTAGATCTCGCCGTTGAACACGATGGCGACCGAGCGGTCCTCGTTGAACATCGGCTGATGGCCGCCGGCCGGGTCGATGATGGCGAGCCGGCGATGGCCGAGGCCGATGCCGGGTTCCAGATGGAACCCCTCCCCGTCCGGGCCGCGATGCGCCAGCGCATCGGTCATGCGGTGCAGCAGCGCCGCATCGACCGCTCCGGCCCCGGAAGGATGGAAGATGCCGGCCAGGCCGCACATGCGAGGGTCTCCCCGGAGTGCGCCTCTCTAGCACAGGCGACGGACCGACCGACAGTGCAACAATGTGCGCGTGTCAGCCCGGCCGCGTCGGGATGGTGGCGCATCGGTCGCAGTCCGATCGGCGCCGGCGCGGTCGCCGAGGAACCCGTCATCGCGACGCGATTCCGCGTTGCAGGCATCGATCACCACTCTGGCCGCCCTGCCGGCACGCCAATGGCAAACGAGACAAGCAAGGTAACGGAACCCGCGCACGTGCCGGTCACGGAAGTCAGCCGCGCTCGACCGCGACATGCACCGGCGGCTGCTGGACGACATCACCAGCCTCAGGCTCGATGGCAGCGGCATGAGCGTCAGTCTGGTGCTGCGTTTCCTGCAGGAATGGCTGGTCCGCCACGTTGACGGGGCCGACCGGGACTTCGCGGTGTGCTGGCACGACGGCATGCCCCACGCCGCCGCCGGGTCAGAATGACACCTTCACCCCGCCATAGGCCGCCACCGGTGCGCCGGGGCTGAGGCTGCGCGGGTTGGTCATGTTCGGCACCCGCGCGTTCGGCACCGCCGTCACCGGGGAAAACGTGCCGTACACCGCGTATTGCTGGTTCAGCGCGTTCTCCAGCATGGCAAACACCTGCAGATTCTGCGTCACCTGATAGCTGGAATTGAGGTCGAGCAGGGCATAGGCGCCGGTGTTCGGCGTCAGGTTCGCCTCATCGCCAAACAGCGGCTGGCCGGAATAGACCAGCACGCGCCCGCCGACCACCCAGTCCGGCGTCACCTGCCAATCGACGCCGAGCTTGCCGGTGTGCATCGGGATGCCGGGCAGGCGGCTGCCGGGATTCACGGCTTCCTGGCCGAGCGCGTTTGCCGCCGGATTGAGCGGGCTGTCCAGCAGCAGCGGCGAGCGGAAGGTCGCGTCCGTCAGCGAATAGCCGGCGAGGAAGCTGACGCGCCCGACCAGCAGGTTGGCGGTGATATCGACACCCTGCCGCTGCGTGCTGCCGATGTTCTGGAAATAATCGAGGCCGGGCAGCGTGGAGGGCGCGAAGATGATGTCGTCCTGCGTCTCGGTGCGATAGACGCCGACATCCCAGTTCAGCCTGCCGCCCGCGAACGGCGTCGCCTGACCGCGCAGCCCCAGCTCCGCGGTGCGCGCCACCACCTGCTTGAGATTAGGGTCGCCGACGAAGAAGTTGGCGAGCGAGCAGGGACTCGCGGCGCTGGCGCATGACAGTTCCGCCGGCGTCGGCGCGCGGTTCGACATCGCGTAGCTGCCATAGGCGGACACGCCGCCGCCCAGCCGGTAGGTCAGGCCGACGCCGGGATTGAAGTGACTGTAGGTATGGTTGCCGTTCAGCGCGGTGCCGTTCTGGTCGGCGAGGTCGATCTGTGCCACGTTCATGCGCCCGGACAGCGTGAGCGCGAGCCGCTTCGTCAGTTCCACCACATCGTTGACGAACACGCCGTAGTAGGCGTTGGTGGTGTTCACGCGCACCGGTGCGAGCGACAGGTCCGCCTGCGCGATCGAAATGCCCGGCCCGACGAAATTCACCGTCACCGGATTGAAGCCGCCCGCCAGCGTGTTGCCGTCGAACGTCGTGATGCCGCCGTCGAAGCTCGCGCCGACGATCAGGTTGTTGGCGAAGCCGAACACCTTGCGCGTATCGGTCGCCTGCAGCGAGGCGCCGTAGCCGTTGGTGTCCACGCCTTGCAGGCTCATCTGCGAATACGGCCCGGCGCCGGCGAAGGCGGGGATCGGCGCGCCGTTGCGCCCGGTGAGCGGCGTCACCCCGTCCTGTTCGCACAGGAAGCCGGTGCTGATGCTGCATTGCTGGAAGTTCGGCGTGTTGCCGTTGATGACGCGCTGCGACAGGTTGGTATAATAGGCCGTCGCCTGCAGCGACGTCTTGTCGCTGATGTCGTAAGCGAGATTGCCGGCGACCTGCAGGTACTGGTTGTAGGAATCGTTCGGCCCGGAGAACACCGCCGAGCGGCTGGCGGCCAGCAATTGCACCGGCACCGTGCCCGGCTGGTCGAGCGTGTTGCGCGCTGCCGTCACCGACAGATGCGCCTCCGCCGCATCGCCGCGCCAGCCAAGATCGGCGTAGATCTGGCGCAGCCGCGTCTGTTGCTGGTCGCGCCAGCCCTGTTCGTCCATGACGTTGGCGGCGACGTAGGTGGAGGTGCCGTCCTTCTCGCGCCCCCATTCGAAATTGGCGCCCATCTGGCCGAACGAGCCGCCATAGACGCTGGCATCGCCGCCGTGGAAGGTGAAGCCGTTCTTCAGCTTCACCGACAGCGAGCCGCCGAGCGCGTTCAGCCCGAACACCGGATTGGCGCCTTCAAGGTCCATGCGCGCGATGGCGATCGCGGGGATCACGTCCCACTGCACGGTGTCGCCGAACGGCTGGTTGAAGCGCACGCCGTTGAGATAGACCGCCAGCCCCTGCTGCGCCCCGTCCAGCGGCGAGGCGGTGAAGCCGTGATAGGTCAGTTCCGGCTGCTGCGGGTTGCCGCCGCTGTTCTGCAGGCTGACGCCCGGCACGTTCTGATTGAGCGCGCCCATCATGTCGGGGATGCCGGTGCGTACCACCTCCTGCCCGGTCACGGTGCTGACGGCGGCGGGCACCTGGTCGCGCGGGATCGGCGCACTGAGCAGCTCGGGGCTGGCCGTCACATCAACTTCCGGCAGCGCCACCACCGGCGGGCCGGGCGGGGCCGCGGTCTGCGCCGGCGCCGCGACCGGCAGCAGCCAGGCAAGCAACAGCCCTGCCGGACCCACGACGGCCCAGGTGTTACGCACACGCATCCGTCTTGCCTCCCCGTCCGACACACTCGGGGCAGATCCCGTCAGTTTTCAAGCCGAAAACGGTAGGGCACGTCATAGGTGAACTCGACCGGGTGCCCGCCCTGGGTGGCGGGGACGAAGCGGCACGTGGTGACCGCCGCCAGCGCCGCGCGGTCGAGCAAGGCGGAGCCGCTGCTGACCGCGACCTCGGCGGCGAGCGGCCTGCCGTCGGCGGCGACGCGCACGCGCATCACCACGCGGCCCTGGATGTTGTCGCGGCGGGCGGCACGCGGATAGGCCGGCCGGCAGCGCTCGGCCATGCCGCCCGGCAGACTGGGCGGCGCGACCGGCGCCGGTGCGGCGACGGCGGCGGGCGGCGGTTCGCGCGCGGCGGGCG
>JAJZVE010000530.1 GCA_021845835.1 Pseudomonadota bacterium
GAACAGCGTCGCGATCTGTGTGCTTTCCAGCAGGTTCGCCATGTCGCTGTTGGCGCGGCC
Organism: Pseudomonadota bacterium; assembly: GCA_021845835.1. Next base: position 61 of record JAJZVE010000530.1, read on the forward strand.
GAGTTCCTCGACACGCGCGTTCAGCTCGGCGTTGACGGTGTACAGCTCCTCGTTGATGGATTGCAGTTCCTCGCGGGAGGTTTCCAGCTCCTCGTTGGAGGATTGCAGCTCCTCGTTCATCGAGGACAGTTCCTCGTTGGAGGACTTCAGCTCCTCGTTGGAGGACTCGAGCTCCTCCGTGGTGGTCTGCAGCCGCTCCCTGGTCTGGTGCAACTCCTGCTCGATCTGGCGCAGGTTGGCGCTCTCGACATCCTCGTCGAGCGCCGCCTGCGCGTCCTCCGGCGTCGGCTGGATGCCGCCCAGTTCCTTGAACACCACCAGGAACAACCCGTCCGCCGCCGCGCCCTGGCGCAGCGGCTGCACCAGCAGATCGACCGCCTGCTGTCCGCCATTGGTGCCGACCAGCAGGTTGCTCTGCATGGCGACCTGCCCGGTGCTCACTGACCGCAGCAGGGCTGCGCGCAGTTCCAGTCGCAACCCGCGCCGCGCCAGGCTGAAGATGCTGGAATCCGGCTTGCCGGCCGGCAGTTCCAGGAAGCGGCCGGTGCGCGCCGAGGCATGCAGCAACTCGCCCTCGCCGTTGACGACAACATAGGGCGGCGCATAGCGTTCCAGAAGCTGCCGTTCCGCCAGCGCCTGCAGGGTGCCCTCGGTGGCGGCAGCCAGCGGCACCGGCGCGCCGGGTTTCTGCCGCGCCTCCGGGGCCGTCAGCGGGAACTCGGGCAGCCGCCGCTCGGCGACCGCGCGGCGCCGGTAGATGTGGTTGATCTTGTCCACCACGCTGAACAGCCTTGGGTGCCGGGTCACGTTCTCCGATGTGCCCAGGAACAGATAGCCGTCGTCGCGCAGCGCGTAGTGAAACAGCGGGATGACGCGGTCCTGCAGCTCCGGGTTCAGGTAGATCAGCAGGTTGCGGCAGGACAGCAGATCAAGGCGGGAAAACGGCGCATCGCGCAGCAGGTCATGCATCGAGAACAGGCAGATCTCGCGCAGATCGCTGACCACGCGATAGGTGCCGTCCTCGCGCACGAAGTCGCGTTCCAGCCGCGCCGGCGTCACATCGTTGGCGATGCTGGCCGGATAGCGGCCGGCGCGGGCGATCGCCAGTGCCTGCGCGTCGATGTCGCTCGCAAACACCTGCAGCTTCGCCGCGACATTGGCTTTCTGCGCGTACTCGCGCAGCAGGATGGCGATGGAATAGGCTTCCTCGCCGGTGGCGCAGCCGGGGACCCAGACGCGCACCGTATCGTCCGCTCCCTTGTTCTCGAACAGGCGCGGGATCACCGTGCGCGCCAGCGCCTCGAAGGCCGCCGGATCGCGGAAGAAGTTGGTCACCCCGATCAGCAGGTCCTGGAACAGCAGGTCCAGTTCCTTCGGGTCCTGCTGCAAGCGTTCGACATAGGCGGCCACGGCGTCGATCTGCAGCACCTGCATCCGCCGCTGCACCCGGCGCACCACGGTCCGGTCCTTGTAGTCCCTGAAGTCGTGGCCGGTGCGCGCACGCAGCAGCGTGCAGATCTGCGCGAGATGATCCACCGTCTCCTGCCGGGCGGCCTCCGCGTCCTGCGTGCTGCCGACGCGGCGCGGGTGGCGGAAATAGTCCGCGAGCCTGCCCGGAATTTCCTCAACCGCCAGCACCTCGTCCACCATGCCGGTGGCGACGGCGCTGCGCATCATGCCGGCATGCTCCGCCCCTGCCTGCGCCAGCGTCAGGCCGCCATGCTCCTTGATCGCGCGCAGGCCCTGTGTGCCGTCGCTGCCGCTGCCCGAGAGGATGACGCAGGCGGCATTCGCCCCCTGGTCCGCGGCCAGCGAGGTCAGGAAATCGTCGATCGGCGTGCGGAAGCCGCGCGCCGCCGTCGGCGCGCCGAGTTGCAGCCGCCCCTGTTCGATGGTCAGCGCGGCGTTCGGTGGAATGACATAGACGGTGTTCGCCTCCACCGGCATGTCCGGCTCGATCGACCGCACCGGCAGGCGGCTGGCGTGGCCGAGCACTTCGGGCAGCAGGCTTTTGTGCTCCGGGTCGAGGTGCTGGACCACCACGAACGCCATGCCGCAATCCGGCGGCACCAGCCGGAACAGCCGTTGCAGCGCGTCGATGCCGCCGGCGGAGGCGCCGACGCCAATGATCGGGGGAGCGCCCGCGGGCGCCTCCAGCGGGCGTTCGCGCGGCGCAAGGCCGATATCAGCGGTCACACGGCCAGCCTTTCAATACCCTGCTAAAAGCACTTAACATGATTATGGTCTTGCGGCTCACGCGCCACATGAGCGTCAAGCCGCGCCGCGCGGTGCTGCTTCGCGTTGCGCGATCATCAGGCAGGATATCCTACCTTAGGATGCTCATTTCCCGCTCAGTCAAGTTCCGTAAGCACAGGAACGTGATCGGACGGCTGGTCCTCGCCGCGCTCGCGCCGGTCGGGCATGGCGGCTGTCAGCCGTTCGGCGAGGGTGGGCGACAGCAGCACATGGTCGATGCGCAACCCCAGGTCGCGCGGCCAGGCGGCGGCCTGGTAGTCCCAGAACGTCCACGGCTTGCCGTCCGGGTGCAGCGCCCGCACCGCGTCGGTCAGGCCGAGCCAGAGCAGCGCGCGAAACCGTGCCCGGCTCTCGGGATGCACCAGCGCATCGCCGGGGGACAGCGCGCCGGGGGCAAGGTCGTCGTCGGTCGGGCAGACGTTGAAGTCGCCTGCGATTACCAGCGGCTCGTCGCGCTCCAGCAACTCGGCGGCGCGGGCGCGCAGCGCGTCCATCCAGGCGAGCTTGTAGGCGAACCCGGCGGCGCCGCCGGAATTGCCGTTCGGCAGATAGATGCCGATGACCGTCATGCCGGCGGCCCGCAGTTCCAGGTAGCGCGCCTGCGCGTCGCCTTCCGGCAGGCCGGGCAGGGCGCGGTGGATCACCTCGAACGGGCAGCGGGCCAGCGCGGCAACGCCATTATAGCTTTTCTGCCCGACCGCCTCGCAGCGATAGCCAAGTCCGCTGAAGCCGAGCGCCGGAAAGCCGAGAGTCTCGCACTTGATTTCCTGCAGCAGCAGGATGTCCGGCTGCACGCGGTCGAGCCAGCGCTGGACATGGCCTTCGCGTTGTCGGATCGAGTTGACGTTCCAGGTGGCGAGCTTCACGCCCTCAACCCACCGAAAAACTCGTCCCGCACCCGCACGAGGAACTGGCGTTGGGGTTGCGCACCGCGAAATGGCTGCCCATCAGCTCGTCGGTGTAGTCCAGTTCCGCGCCCGCCAGCAGATCGAGGCTCGCCGGGTCGATCACCACCCGCGCGCCGCCCTGTTCCACCACCACGTCGTCCGGCGTGGGCGCGCGATCCAGCTCGAAGCGGTACTGAAAGCCGCTGCATCCGCCGGCCAGCACGGCAACGCGCAAAGCGGCGCGATCCTGCGCGGCGGCGATTTCGGCGATGCGCGCGGCGGCGCGGTCTGTCAGGCGGAACGGGGTTGCGTCCATGCTCGCAACATGGGGGCGCGCGGACCGGATTGAAGGCCCGCATTGAAGCGGGAGGCGCGATCCTGTAAGGCGCGCGCCGTGACCGATCTGGCTCCCTGGGCTGCCCGCCCCGACCAGCTGCGCGGCCGGCTCCATCCGGAGCCGGAAAGCCCGACGCGCCGGCCGTTCCAGCGCGACCGCGACCGCATCGTCCACAGCTCCGCCTTCCGCCGGCTGCAGTACAAGACCCAGGTGTTCGTCAACCACGAGGGCGACTTCTTCCGCACCCGGCTGACGCACAGCCTGGAAGTGGCGCAGATCGCCCGCTCCGTCGCGCGCGAGCTGCTGCTGGACGAGGATCTGACGGAGGCGCTGGCGCTCGCCCACGACCTCGGCCATCCGCCGTTCGGCCATGCCGGCGAGGAGGCGCTGGCGCTGGCCATGAAGCCGTTCGGCGGCTTCGACCACAATGCGCAGAGCCTGCGCGTGGTGACGCTGCTGGAAAGCCGCTACGCCGCCTTCGACGGCCTCAATCTGACCTGGGAGACGCTGGAGGGGCTGGCCAAGCACAACGGCCCGCTGCGCAGGCCGCCGCCCTATGTCGCCGACTACGACGCGCGCCAGCCGCTGGCGCTGCACACCTATCCGTCGGCGGAGGCGCAGGTGGCGTCGCTCGCCGACGACATCGCCTATCACAGCCACGACCTCGACGACGGGCTGCGCGCCGGGCTGTTCGTGCCCGCCGATCTCGCGCATCTGCCGGTGGTGGGCGAGGCGCTGGCGGAGGCGGCG
>JAJZVE010000531.1 GCA_021845835.1 Pseudomonadota bacterium
GGCGAATTTCTCTGTCATCGGCAGCTTTCCTCCGTGCCGTGCGCACCCGCGTCGCGGGTTGGGAATGGAGCGAAGCCAGGATTGGCGAAGGCCGCGCGGCAAGCGCCACGGCGCGGGCAGGGGGCGCGCGCCTCGCCCCGCGTGATCCTGGACATGACGTCTCCCTGTTTCGGCGTGCTGGCGCCGTCGAAATGTGTTCTTGGCCCGCAAGGCTAGATGGGTGCTGCGCGGAGCGCAATGTCAAATCAGCAAAAGATAGTGACCTTTTGCAGAAATCCGACTTTGGCCTGCCTTGCCGGCCAAGTCCCTGACAGGGGGGGCTAGCCGCCTTCTCCCGTCGCCCTGTCGCGCGCCCTTGCTGCGGCCAGATCGGGCCGATAAAGTTGGACTTCGACAGAAGTCGGGCCGCTTTCGGCAGAGCCGCGCATGCCTGATGATGAGGTGGGATGAGGCCTGACCCGGCATTCGCCACGCCCGTCCGCAAGGACGCGACCACCCCGACGCGCGGGCGGCGGCTGGAGGCGGAGCGGCACAGCCTGGCGGCGGTGCTGGAACTGATCCGCAGTGGCCGCGCCTCGACGCGGCTGGAGATCGAGCGTCTCTCCGGTCTTGGCCGCGCCGTGGTCAGCGACCGGCTGGCCATCCTGATCGATCTGGGGCTGGTCGCGGAGGGGGAACTCGGCCCCGCCGTCGGCGGACGGGCCCCGCGGCTGATGCGCTTCCGCGCCGATGCCGGGCGCATCCTGGTGGCCACGCTCGACCAGGGCAGCATCGGCGTTGGTCTGGCGGACCTCGCCGGGCGGTTGCAGGTGGAGCACCACGAGGCGGCCGACCTTGCCCTCGGCCCCGACCCGATCCTGGAGCGGCTGGACATGCTGTTCGACTGGGTGCTGGAGCAGTATCCGGGGCGCGGCGGCGTCTGGGGGATCGGCCTGGGCGTGCCACGCTCCTACCACCGCCCTGACGATCCGGCGCTGGGGCCGGAGCGGCTGATGCTCACCCCGGTCTGGGACCGCGCGCTGGCCGTGGAGCGGCTGGTGCAGCGTCACCGCGCGCCGGTCTGGGTGCGCAGCCTGGTGCAGCTGATGACGATGGGCGAACTGGGCGCGAGCCCGGCCTCGCGCCGCGACCTGCTGTGCGTAGACCTCGGCAGGGAGATCAGCGCCGGCCTGATCTCCGACGGGCGGCTGCATCGCGGCGCGCTCGGCGTTGCGGGCCGCATCGGCCACATCTCCACCGGCGATGCCACCACGGTCTGCCGCTGCGGCAATACCGGCTGTCTGGAAGCCTTCGCCGGCGCCGAGGCGATCGTGCAGGAGGCGATGGCGGCGGCGCGCGACGGGCGCAGCCGACGTCTGGCCGACACGCTGGAGGGAAACGGCGCGATCACCGCCACCGATGTCGGCTTTGCCGCCCAGCTGGGCGACGCCTTCAGCGCCGAGCTGCTGTCGCGCTGCGGCCGCCTGATCGGCACCGTGCTGGCCGGCCTGACCAACGCCTTCAACCCGGCGGCGATCGTGCTCGGCGGCGAACTGGCGCGCACCAGCGACATCCTGCTGGCGGCGGTGCGCGAGGCCGTCTATCGCCATTCCGACGCCCTGGTGACCCGCGACCTGCGCATCGAGCGTTCGCAGATGGGCGGCTCAGCGGGCCTCGCCGGGGCGGCACGTCTGGCGGTGGACGAATTGTTCGCGCCCGACATGCTCGGCGGCTGGATCACCACCGGCTCGCCCCTGCACCACCCGGACGTGACCGGATTGCTGCAGCGGGTGGAACAGGCGCTGCGTCAGGACGGCGGCCGGACGCAGCCACCGCGCGGCAGCCCCGTGCCGCGGATGCCCGGCCCATGAGTTGCGGGTGGAAAGCATTGCCGAGCCGGCCGTATAATTCCCCGGCGTCGGCGGGATCGCGGCGGCAGGTGGCCGGGCGCGCACCCGCGGCAGACGAGGCGGGGCTGCAATGAGCGCGATTTCCGGGACAGCCATTTCCGGATTGGGACCGCATGGCGAACGCGCTGCCTCGCCGGATCATCTCAGCTTGTCGGAGGCGGAGATCGAAGCCGCCCGCGCGCGGCGACCGCGCGTCGCGGTGCTGCTGCACACCACCGCCAGCGACTGGGCGCGGCTGGAACTGAGCGGGATCAGGTCCACGCTCGAACGGCACGGCGCGCGCCTCTGCGAAGTGGTCGATTGCGGCTTCCGCATCGAGGCGCAGATCGCTGCGCTGCGGCGGCTGGCGGCCGACCCGCCGGAGGCGGTGATCAGCCTGCCGATCGCCAGCATGGCGGTGGCGGACGCGCATCGCGGCGTCTCCCGTGCCGGCAGCAAGCTCGTGCTGCTGGACAACGGCCCAACCGGGCTGCTGCCCGGCAACGACTATGTCAGCGTGGTGTCGGCGGACAATTTCGGCCTGGGCAGCATCGCCGCACGCCTGCTGTCGCCGCACGTGCCGCAGGGCGGCAAGGTCGGCATCCTGTCGTATCAGGCGGATTTCTTCGCGACCAACGAACGCGAGATCGCGTTCCGCAAATGGATCGGCAGCGAGCGGCCCGACATCCTGTTGCAGCCGGTCCGCTTCAGCGAAGTCGATGCCGTCGTGGAGCCGCTGACGCGCTTCCTCGACGAGCATCCCGACGCGGCCGGGCTGTTCGCGGTCTGGGATGTGCCGGCCGCTGCCGCCGTGTCGGTCCTGCGCGCCCGCGCGCGGCGCGTGCCGATGACCACGATCGACCTTGGCAAGGACGTGGCCGTTGCGCTGGCGCAGGGCGATCTGGTCAAGGGCATTGCCGGGCAGCGTGCCTTCGACCAGGGCGTGGCGGCGGCCATGGCCACCCTGTCCGCCCTGGTGGGCCGCCAGCCTCCGTCCTGGCTGGTGCTGCCCGGGATGGCGGTGACGTCGGAGAATGTCGGCGAAGCATATCGACGCATCTGGCATGAGCCGCCGCCGCCGCAACTCGTCACGGCACCGTGATGCCGCGGCGACGGCGCGCTTGACAGGGACATTGGCCGGCAAAACGATGCTGGCCGAAGACGGGAGGCAGCTTCCATGAAAACCATCAAGGGACCGGCAATATTCCTCGCCCAGTTCGCCGGCAAGGGCGCGCCGTTCGACACGTTGCCGGGACTGGCGGGCTGGGCCGCCGGCCACGGCTACAAGGGCGTGCAGATTCCCACCTGGGACACGCGCCTGATCGATCTGAAGCGGGCGGCGGAGAGCCGCGCCTACTGCGATGAGCTGAAAGGCAGGTGCGCCGAGGCCGGCGTCGCCATCACCGAATTGTCCACGCACCTGCAGGGACAGCTGGTCGCGGTGCATCCGGTCTACGACCTGATGATGGACGGATTCGCGGCGCCGGAGGTGCGCGGCGACCCGGCGGCGCGGCAGGCCTGGGCGGTGGATCAGCTGATGCTGGCGGCGAAGGCGTCGCGCAATCTCGGGCTGAGCGCGCATGCCACCTTTTCCGGCGCGCTATTGTGGCCGTTCATGTTTCCGTTCCCGCAGCGTCCTGCCGGGCTGGTGGAGGAAGGATTTGCCGAGCTGGCGCGGCGCTGGCGGCCGATCCTGGACGCGTTCGACGCCGAGGGCGTCGATGTCTGCTACGAGGTGCATCCGGGCGAGGACCTGCACGACGGCGACAGCTACGAGATGTTCCTCGACGCGGTCAACCATCACCCGCGCGCCTGCCTGCTGTACGATCCGAGCCACTTCGTGCTGCAGCAGCTCGACTACCTCGAATACATCGACATCTTCCACGAGCGCATCCGCGCCTTCCATGTCAAGGACGCGGAGTTCCGGCCCAACGGCCGCAAGGGCGTCTATGGCGGCTACCAGTCCTGGGTGAACCGCGCCGGACGGTTCCGTTCGCTCGGCGACGGGCAGGTGGACTTCGGCGCGATCTTCTCGAAACTGACACAATACGGCTTCGACGGCTGGGCGGTGCTGGAGTGGGAATGCTGCCTCAAGGACAGCGAGCAGGGGGCCGCCGAGGGCGCCCCCTTCATCGCGCGCCACATCATCCAGACCGCGCGCAAGGCGTTCGATGATTTCGCGGCCAGCGGCGTCGACCAGCAGACCAACCGTCAGGTACTGGGGATTTCGTGACATGACGAGCGACGGCCAGCAGGATGCCGGCGTACCGCGCCGGCTGCGGCTTGGCATGGTGGGCGGCGGGCGCGGCGCCTTCATCGGCGCGGTGCACCGGATCGCGGCGCGCATGGACGACCGCTATGAACTGGTCGCCGGCGCGCTCTCCGCCGATCCGCAGCGGGCGCATGACTCGGCCGCCGACCT
>JAJZVE010000532.1 GCA_021845835.1 Pseudomonadota bacterium
GGGCGGTTGATGTCGTCGGTGTAGTGACCGTGGCCGGAGACGAAGCGCAGGTCCTCCTTGCGACGGACGGATGCGCCGATGCCCTCGAACGGTGGTGTCATGGTCGGTTCTCCCCTGTTCGGTCGCCGCCTTGCGCTGGCCCGCCGCCGTACCCCCTCCGCCGCGCGCGGCGGAGGGGTGGGAAGGGTCCCGTCGCAGGCAGGTTGCGTATTATTCCGCCGCTGCCGCGACCTTGCCGTGCATGACCGGCCACGCCGCGGCGATCGCCTTGACGATGTTATGATAGCCGGTGCAGCGGCACAGATTGCCTTCCAGGCCGTGCCGGATCTGCTCCTCGGTCAGCCCCTCGGGGTGCCGCTCCACGAGGTCGATCGCCGCCATCACCATGCCGGGCGTGCAGAAGCCGCACTGCAGCGCGTGATGCTCGCGGAACATCTCCTGCATCGGGTGCAGCGTGCCGTCGGCCGCCGCCAGCCCCTCGATCGTCGTCACCTTGCTGCCATCGGCCTGCATCGCCAGCATGGTGCAGGACTTCACCGCATGGCCGTCGACATGCACGACGCAGGCGCCGCACTGGCTGGTGTCGCAGCCGACATGCGTGCCGGTCAGGCCGAGCTTCTCGCGCAGCAGTTCCACCAGCAGCGTGCGCGCCTCCACATCGACGGTCACCGGCTTGCCGTTCACCGTCAGCGTCACCTGGGGCATGCTTCCCTCCCTCCGATCCACCACTCTCGCGAGTGTTCGCATTGCCGCCCGGACCGGTCAAGCCGGGGGCGGGCCGAACAAATCCCGCCGGTCACGGCGCAACCGCCGCTCATCCCCCTGCCGCCGGGTGATTCCGGCGGCATCAAGGAATTCCAGGACTTGAATGGCGACTTTGCGGCCGTTGTCCAGGTGGTCGCGCAATACCCCAGCGACTATAGCGCCATGCGCCTGTTCTATCCGCGCGGCGATGGCGACGATCTCGGCCAGCGTCGATGGCAGGAAGAAATGGTCGTGCGCCACCTCCACCACCCGCCCCAGCCGGGCGAAGCGCTTCAGCGCCGCGCGCATCTGCGGCTCCGTGCGGCCGAGGGCGGCGGCAAGGTCGCGGGTGCGCGGCGGGCGGAACCGCTCCGCGCCGATGCGCCCCGCCACCTCCCGCCACAGCCGCTCGTCCTCCGGCGACAACACGATGCGGTGCGACGGCAGGCGCAGCCACGGCCCGTCCTGCTGCACCTCGCCCCGCCGCAGCGCCGCCGCCAGCAGGGCGGCGAACAGCGGCTGCGGCAGGCGACCGCGCAGCCGCGCCGCCGGCAGGCCGGGCTCGTCCGGCCGGGCGGCGTGATGCGCGGCGAGCGCCTCGGTCAGGCCGCGCCGCAGCGCGGCCAGCAGCGCCGGGGTGAGCGCGAAGCCGCCGGCCAGTACCGCGCCGGCCTGCCGCAGCACCGCCGCCTGCGCCGCCGCCGGCAGGTTCCGCGCGCGGGCGAACACGGCAAGATCCACCGGCCCCTGCGCCAGCCGCGCCGCCAGCGCCGCCGCCGCCGGCTCCGGCCCGCGCGCCAGCAGATCGAGCCGCGCCGGCGCCCGCCCGCCCCGGCGCGGCGGAAACGGGTCCAGCACCACGCCGCCGCCGATCGTGCGCCGCGCCTCGGCATCGCGCAGCACGAGGCGGTCGCCGGCAAGCGCCCCGATCGGCCGGTCCAGCGCCAGCCGCGCCAGCCCGGCGCCGAGCGGGTCGAGCCGCCCGGTGACATGCGCCGCCGCCAGATGCACATGCACCGGAACGCCCCCGCGCAGCGGCGGCGCGCCCGGCAGCAGGCGCAGCGTGGCATCGAGCAGCGCGGTCGGCGCATGCGCGTCCGGGTGCAGCACCCAGTCGCCGCGCGCCACCTGCTCGCGCGACGGCCCCGCCAGGTTCAGCGCCACGCGCTGCCCGGCAACCGCGCGCTCCGCCGGGCGATTGTGGGCGTGCAAGCCGCGCACCCGCGCCTCCTGCCCGCCCGGAGACACCAGCAGCCGGTCGCCGACCGCGATCCGGCCGGACACCAGCGTTCCCGTCACCACCAGCCCCGCCCCCGCCACGGTGAAGACCCGATCGACCGCCAGCCGCGCATGATGTTCCTGTCCCTCGCGCCCCGCCGGCGCCAGCGCCGCCAGCGCCGCCCGCAGCGCCGCGATCCCCTCGCCGGTGATCGCGGAGACCGGCAGCACCGCCGCGCCCGCCAGCGTGGTGCCGGCCAGCAACGCCCGCACCTCCTGCGCCACCGCCGCCACCCGGTCGGGCGCGCGGTCGGCGCGGGTGATCGCGACCACGCCCTGCGCCACGCCGAGCAGGTCGAGCACCTGCACATGCTCGATGGTCTGCGGCATCACGCCGTCGTCGGCCGCGACCGCCAGCAGCGCCGCGTCGATGCCGCCGGCGCCGGCCAGCATGGTGGCGACCAGCCGCTCGTGGCCCGGCACGTCGATGAAGCCCCAGTCGCCCTCATAGGCGTAGCCGAGGTCGATGGTCATGCCGCGCCGCCGCTCCTCGGGCAGCCGGTCGCCGGCGACGCCGGTCAGGGCGCGCACCAGCGTCGTCTTGCCGTGATCCACATGGCCCGCCGTGCCGATGATCACTTCGTCAACGTCCTTTCCCTTTTCTTCGCCACGCCACACCGCTAGAGGCTTCGCCCATGCTGCCGATCGACCTTCCGCCCGTGCTGTCGCAGTTCCTGCGTTTCGGAGTCGTCGGCACCTTCGGCTTCGTGGTGGATACCGCCGTGGTCTACGCCACGCGCGGCGCGCTGGGCCTTTACGGCGCCGGCCTGTTGTCGTTCCTGATCGCCGCCTCGGCCAACTGGGCGCTGAACCGCGTCTGGACCTTCCGCGGCATGAGCAGCGGCGCGCTGCATCACCAATGGGCAAAGTTCCTGGCGGCGAACAGCCTGGGGTTCGTTCTCAACCGTGGCGCGTATTTCACGCTGGTCACTGTCTCGGTATTGTGTGCCGCGAACCCGGTCATTGCGGTCGGCGCCGGTTCGCTCACCGGAATGTTTGCCAATTTCACGCTGTCTCGACGGCTGGTATTTCGTTAACAATGCTATACGAGCGGCATGGACACGCTGCTCGACCAGGCCCGCGCCCTTGCCCCCGTTCCGGTCCCCTGGGCCGGACTGCGGGTGGCCGTTCTGATCCCCTGCTATAACGAAGCCGTTGCCATCCCGAAGGTGGTGGCCGATTTCCGCACCGCCCTGCCGGGGGCCACGGTCTATGTCTACGACAACAACTCCACCGACGGCACCGCGCAGGCGGCGCAGACCGCCGGCGCGGTGGTGCGGCGGGAGACGCTGCAGGGCAAGGGCCATGTCATCCGCCGCGGCTTCGCCGACATCGACGCCGACGTCTACGTGCTCGTCGATGGCGACGACACCTACGACGCCGCCGCGGCGCCGGAGATGGTGGCGCGGCTGATCGCCGAGAACCTCGACATGGTGACCGGCCGGCGTATCAGCGACGACGAGGCATCGGCCCTTGCCGCCTACCGTCCCGGCCACCGCTTCGGCAACCGCGCGCTGACCGGCCTCGTGCGCTCGGTATTCGGCGCGCGCATCTCCGACATGCTGTCCGGCTACCGCGTGTTCAGCCGCCGCTTCGTCAAATCCTTCCCGGCGCTGTCCTCGGGGTTCGAGATCGAGACGGAAGTGACGGTGCATGCGCTGGAACTCGGCCTGCCGGTGGGCGAGGTGCCGACGCGCTACAAGGAACGCCCGTCCGGCAGCCTCTCGAAGCTGCGCACCTGGAGCGACGGCGCCCGCATCCTGCGCACCATCGCCGTGCTGGTGCGGCAGGAACGGCCGCTGCAGGCGTTCTCCTGGACCGGCGCCGTGCTGCTGCTGGCGGGTCTTGCCGTCGGGCTGCCGGTGGTGGAGGAGTTCCACCGCACCGGCCTGGTGCCCCGGCTGCCCAGCGCGGTGCTGGCCACCGGGCTCGTGCTGCTGTCGTTCCTGTCGTTCTCCTGCGGCATGATCCTCGATTCGGTGGCGCGCGGACGCAAGGAGCTGCGCCGCCTCGCCTACCTGGCCATGCCGGCGGCGCTGCGCCCGCCATATTGACGCGGGCGGCCGAAGCGGCGAGCAAGGGCGGATGCGCCGTGCCGCCCTGCTGCCGCTGCTGTGCCTCCTGCTCGCCGCCGCCGCGCCGGCGCCGGTTGCGATCATCGGCCGGCCCACCGCCGGCTGCCTGACCGGCGCCGTGCGGCTGCCGGACGACGCGCCGGGGCTGGAAACCATCCGCGCCACGCATAGCGCTTTCTGGGGCGCGCC
>JAJZVE010000533.1 GCA_021845835.1 Pseudomonadota bacterium
GACCGGACGCGCCTTCCCGCCTCCTGGTCGCCGCCACCGATGCCGACGCCGCCGGCCGTCGCCATGCCGCGCGTCTCGCCGCGCTGGCCGCCGAAGCCGGCGCCCGCTTCGCGGCGATCCTGCCGCCCGAGGGCTGCAACGACTGGAACGACGCGCTGCGGGCGGGAGCGCCGGGATCATGAGCGGCGCAGGGAGAAAGCAGCAGGAAGAGAAAACGAAAGGGGTGAAGGCAGGACGGGAGCGGAAGGCACCGGAGAAGAAGCTGTTACCGCATCGCCGTCCGTCCGCCGCAAGGGAACGGCCTGCGGCCGCGCGCCGAGCGGCGCGCCCTTGCCCCGTCCGGCCGGGATGCGGGGCGCGGGGGGTGTTCCAGCAACCCGAAAGGAAAGGACACCCCCATGACAGGAACCGGCAGAACCGCGCAGCGCGGCGGCAAGAGCGGCCACGCGCCGCGCGATCACTACCAGGAGGTCACCGACCGCATCATCGCGGCGCTCGAGGCGGGCACGCCGCCCTGGCGCCGCCCGTGGGACCCCGACAAGGCGGGCGGCCCGGCCATGCCGCGCAACGCCACGACCGGGCAGCGCTATCGCGGCATCAACGTGCTGACGCTCGGCATGTCGCCGCTGGCCTTCGAGAGCGGCGATCCACGCTGGGCGACCTACAAGCAGGCCGAGGCGCGGGGCTGGCAGGTGCGCAAAGGCTCGCACGGCACGACCGGCTTCTTCTTCAAGCGGCTCGAGCTGCGCGAGAGCGGCGGCGGCGAGGCCATCCTCGACGGCGGCGAGGAGACGGTGCGGCGGATTCCGCTGCTGCGCGCCTTCACGCTGTTCCATGCCAGCCAGATCGAGGGGATGCCGCCCTACGTCGCGCCGACGATCGCGGAAGCGCCGTGGCGCGCGCCGGAGGCGGCGGAGATCATCCTTGCCAACAGCCGCGCGGTGCTGCGCACCGGCGGCGACCGCGCCTTCTATTCGCCGGGCACGGACCACATCCAGATGCCCCCGAAATTCGCGTTCGCGACGGCGGAAGGATACTGCGGCACGCTGATCCACGAGCTCGGCCATTGGACGGGCGCACCGGCGCGGCTCAACCGCGACCTGCGTAATTCCTTCGGTTCGCATGACTACGCGCGCGAGGAGCTGCGGGCGGAGATCGGCCAGATGATGGTCTGCGCCGAACTTGGCATCGCCGACTGCGATTTTTCCAACAACGCCGCCTATGTCGCCGGGTGGCTGGAGCGGCTGCGTTCCGACCGCAAGGAGATTTTCCGGGCGGCGGCCGACGCGCAGCGCATCGCCGACTATCTGCTCGCCTTCCATCCCGACTACGCCGCGCAGGACGCGCGCGAGGCCGATCCGGCGGGTGGCGACGGCGACACGTCGGAGACAATCGCCGCGTAGCCGATCCGGCCCGGCCGGGAGACAGCCAGCGGAAACGACAAACCGAAAGGGGCGCGGCGGCGACCGCGTCCCTTTCGACGTGGGGCAGCAGGAAGCGGCCGGCAGCATGGGAAACGAAGACGGCAGAAGGAACGGACGAAGCAGGGGAAGAAGGGAGAGAGGGCAGAAGCGGCTGCCGCATCTCCGGCCGCCGCCGCAAGGGTCCGCCGCGATGCGGCGTCCCGGCTTTGCCGGCTGACGCCCTTGCCCCGGCGGTCCGGGACGCGGCGGCGCGGGAGGGGTCTTCCCGAAGCACAGGGAGGATGAAACCCCAAACCCAAGGAGAGCCATCATGGCCGAACTGCGCACCGTCGATCCGAGAACCCTTCGCTTCAACCCCAACAATCCCCGCCGCACGCCGGTCCAGCCGGCCATGGAGGAGCAGCTCATCGCCTCGATCCGGGCGATCGGCCTCATCCAGCCGCCCTGCGTCACCGCCGACGGCGAGACGCTGACAATCGTCGCCGGCAACCGGCGCGTGAAGGCGGCGATCGCGGCCGAACTGCCGGTCATCGACGTGCTGCTGTGCGACGCCGGCGAGGCAGCCGACGCCATGCGCGCGGTCGCGGAGAACATGGTCCGCGTGGCGATGTCGAGCGTCGATACCTGGCGCGCCATCGAGCGGCTCGAGGCGCAGGGCTGGAACGAGCCGGCGATCGCCGACGCGCTCGCCCTGCCGCTGCGCACCGTGCGGCGCTTGAAGCTGCTGGCGCATCTGCATCCGCCGATGCTCGACGCCATGGCGCAGGGCACGATGCCGAACGAGGAGCAGCTGCGCACGATCGCCGCGGCCACACGCGAGGAACAGGCGCAGGTATGGAAGAAGCACCGGCCGCGGAAGGGCGAGACCGAAGTCGTCTGGTGGGAGATCGCCCGCGCGTTGGCGAAGCGCCGCATCCCGGCCGCCGCCGCGCGCTTCGATGAGGATCTGGCCAAGGCGCATGGCGTCGTCTGGGAGGAGGACCTGTTCGCGCCGCCCGGCGAGGACGGCCGGTATACGACGCATGTGCCGGGCTTCTTCGGCGCGCAGCAGGAATGGCTGGCGCACAACCTGCCGACGCGCGGCGTGCTGCTGGCGCTCGACGACTACGGCAATCCGCAATTGCCGAAGAAGGCCGAGCGCGTGTTCGGCAAGCCCGGCAAGGCCGACAGCATCGGCTGCTATGTCGATGCGCGCAGTGGCGAGGTGGAAATGATCGCCTACCGCATGCCGGCGCCGAAGCAGGCCGGCAAGGCTGCCGCCGCCGTGGCCGCGCCGCAGCCGCGGCCGGACATCACCCGCAAGGGCGTGGTGATGATCGGCGACCTGCGCACCGACGCGCTGCACCAGGCGCTGGCCGAGGCGCCGATCGAGGACGATACGCTGCTTGCGCTGCTGATCCTCGCCCTTGGCGGCGACAACGTCACGGTGATGAGCGGCAGCGGCATGGGCGGCGACGACCGCGCCGCGATCTGCCAGGCGATCACCGCAGGCGGCGCGCTGACGGGCGACCTCGACGCTTTGCGCCGGGCGGCGCGGCGGATGCTGACCTGCGTGCTGTCCTGCCGCGAGAACCGCTCGCAGAGCGGCCTGTTCGCGCGCATCGCCGGCGAGGCGATCGGGGCGTCGCTGCGGCTGCCGAGCATGGCGACGGAGGAATTCCTCTCGTGCCTGTCGCGCGGCGCGCTGGAGACGGCGGCGCGGGCGGAGAAGGTGCGGGTCGAGCCGCGGGCGAAGGACACGCGCGGGCGCATGTTGCAGCGCTTCAAGGACAAGCCCTACATCCACCCCGCCGCGCTGTTCCGCCTGACGCCGGACGAATGCGCGACGCTGGCCGAGCTGCGGGCCGAGGCTGAACCGGGCGACGCCGGGAGCGACGACACGCTGACCGATGAGACCCTGGCCGATGACGCGCTGGCCGATGACCGCGCCGGGGAGCCGGACGAGCGCGCGGCCTGATCCGCGTGCCGGCGCCGGACGGGTGGAGGTGGACGGCGTGTCCTCCCTCCCCTGCCCCGGCGCTGGCCCGGCTGCCGGCCAGCTGGTGCCCGGCCGGGCGGAGCGTTGCTGGCCGAAGCTGATGAAATCCGCCTGATCCGGCGCGGGCAGCAGCGTCATTTGGCGCAGCCGCCGGGTCTTCGCGCTGTCCCGGTCATGCCCCTGCCCTTTCCGGAGGGCGGGATCGCCGGCGCCTGTGTGTTCGGCGTCTCCCCCTCGGATGCGTGCGGTTTGGGCCGGTCGGCGCGCGCTGCAAGCCCCGCCCCGCCGCTGGCGGAGCGCCTGCGGTTCGGACGGCACCGGGTCGCTGCGCTCCCGCACCACTGCCGTCCTCAGGGCTTTTCGCACCCGCCTGTTCCCGGCCCCAGCAAACCGCACCCGAGGGGGCGGACGCCGGCACGAGGCCGGCGGGACCCCCCGGCAGATGGAAAGGAACGTATCATGACCAGGAAAGCCACACCGAAGACCGCACCGACCGCCACCAGGACCGTTGCCGCCCGCCCGGAACGGAGCGCCATCACCTTCGACCGGGTTGTCCGCCTCGCCCCGCATGGGGCGCTGGCCGACAATCTCGTCCGCACCTTCGGGCTCGAGCCCGTGGATTACGACGGTATCCGCGACGCCACCCGCCGGCAGGTCGCCGCCGCGGCGGAGGCGCTGACCGGCGCGCTGAACGAGAAGGCGCTGCAGATTCACCTGCAGCGGATCACCGGCGCCTATGTCCACTCGGCCTACGGCGCCGCGCAGTTCTACCAGCCCGTTGCCGAATCGCGTTTTCAGTCGGGCGTGTCTGGCGTGACGGCGATGGTGAGCATAGCGCCCTGATCGCCGATACTGACCAGAACGACGACGATCAGCGCT
>JAJZVE010000534.1 GCA_021845835.1 Pseudomonadota bacterium
GGCTGATTGAGGATGGCGCAGAAGGATTGCGGCACCGCAAGGCCGGGCAACAGGTCGGCGGCGATCGGCGGCGGCACCGCGAGCACCACGGCGGAGACGTGCTGCGCGCCTTCCGATGTTTCCAGCGCCGTCACGGCGTCGCCGGCGATGCGCAGCGCGGTGACGCGCCGGCCGGCGAGCAGCCGCCCGCTGTGCGCTTCGATGAATGCGACCGCCGGATCGACGAAGGTTTCGGACAGGCCGACGCGCGGCACGCGCGGCAGACAGGCGGCGCCGCCGCGCAGCAGCGTCTCCCGCACCACGCGGCCGAGCAGGCGGGCCAGTGCTTCGTCGGGCGGCGTGTTCAGCGCCGCGATGGCGAGCGGCGCGATCAGTTTGCGATAGAGCGCGCCGCCATCGTCCAGCAGCGCGCGCACGCTGGCATCGCCGCGCACGCGCCGCAGCGCGAGCAGAGAAAAATAGTCGCGCGCGCGGGTGCCGGGCACGCGCCGGCCGCGCAAAAAAATCCACCACGGGATGCGGCCGCGGCTCGGTGCCACGGTCCAGTGGGCGCCGGTTGCGACATCGACAAACGGGAACAGCGGCGCGGCGGGGCCGGCGAGCGTGCCGGCAGCGCCGATGCGAACCAGATACGCCATCGTCGCGAGATTGCCCGACAGCAGCAGGTGGTTGCCGTTGTCGATGCGGCAGCCAAGCTCGCGGTCGTGGTAGGAACGGCAGCGCCCGCCGGCGGCCGGTCCGGCTTCGTACAGCGTCACGCGCCGGCCCGCCGCCGCCAGCGTCACGGCGGCAGACAGTCCGGCAAGCCCGGCGCCGACGATGTGGACCTGCGACATCGCGCTCACGCCAGCCCGTAGCGCAGCGCAATCCACAGTTTCTGCCATTTCGGCAGCTTCGCCGGCGCATCGAGATCGCGCCAGCCGCGTCGCTCGACGCGCGCCAGGATCGCCGCGTAGGTCGCGCCCATCAGGCGCGCCGGCCGCATCGCGCGCGCGTCGCAGCGCCGCATCGCCGTCGCAGCCTCTGCGAAATAGCCGTGCGCGCGCCGCGCCAGCTTGCCGCACACCACGGCCAGCGCCGGATGCGCCAGCGCGGCGGCGGGATGGTGCGGCACGCCGGCCGCGTCCAGCCACTCGCGCGGCAGATAGAGCCGCCCACGCGCCGCGTCCTCGGAAAGATCGCGCAGGATGTTGGTGAGTTGCAGCGCGCGCCCCAGCCCGTGCGCCACCTCGTCGGCCGCCGCCGACGCATCGCCGAAGGCGCGCACGGACAGCCGCCCGACCGCGACGGCCACGCGGTCGCAGTAGAGATCGAGTTCCGCGAGGTCGGGAGCGACGATCGCGGTTGCGCAATCCATCTGCATGCCGTCGATGACGGCATGAAAATCCGGCTGGCGCAGCGGGAAGGCGGCGATGGCGCGGGCGAGCACGCGCGTCACCGGCCCGTCCGTCGCACCCTGCCACAGCCCGTCGATGCGCGCGCGCCAGCCGTCCAGCGCCGGAATCTTCTGCGCCAGCGCAGCGTCGGAATCGGCGATGTCATCGACGATGCGGCAGAACGCATAGATCGCGTACATGGCATGGCGCCGGTCCGGCGGCAGCACGCGCATGCCGCGATAGAAGCTGGTGCCGGCGGCGCGCACCAGTGCCGTCACCGCCTCCAGGTCCGCCTGCGCCGCACCCAAAGGCGCCTTGGGCGGCGTCATGGCAGGAATCGCAGCGCGGCAAGGATCGCGGCCAAGGCGTCGGATTTGCGCAATCGCACGCGCGTGGCCAGCGGGTCGCCGCGGCGCAGCCGCCGCGCCAGCCGCCGCGACAGGCCGACGATCACCGCCGTTTCCAGCCGCAGCCGCCGGTCGCGCGTGCGCCGCGGCAGCTCGGCACCAGCGCGGTTCAGTTCGTCGCAGCGATCCAGCAGCGCATCCAGCACGCGCCGCAGCGCCGGACCTGTCGCCGCGTCCTGCACATTTTCGACGCCCGCCCCGTGCGCCGCCAGCAGGTCCGCGGGCAGGTAGCTGCGGTCGAGTTCGGAAAAATCGCGCGCGCAATCCTGCAGATGGTTCTCCACCTGCAGCGCCGCGCACAGCGCGTCCGATGGCGCCCACGTGTCGCGCGATTCGCCGTGCAGATCGAGCACGTGCCGCCCCACCGGCATCGCCGAGTAGCGGCAATAGTCCAGCAATTCGTCCCAGCTCGCATAGCGCCGCTTGCTGGCATCCTGTCGGAACGCCATCAGCAGTTCGCGGGAATGCTGCGGCGTCGTGCCGGTTGCGGCGAGCGACTCGCGCAGGCGCAGCGCACTCGGGCTGCCGCTGTCGCCGCGGCCGAGCAGCACGTCCTCCATCGCGTCCAGCCGGGCGATCTTCGCCGCGGGCGCGAGGCTGGCGCTGTCGGCGACGTCGTCGGCGTTGCGGGCGAAGGCGTAGAAGGCGTGGACATGCTTGCGCAGACGCGGCGCGATCAGCAGCGAGCCAACCGGGAAATTCTCGTCGCCGCGGTCCTTGCCGGACCAGGCTTCCACCGATTCGGTCGTGGTGCTCACGCCTGCCGCTCCGTATAGGCGCGGTTCTTCCACACCACGCCGCGCCCGCGATGATGATCGAGCGCGGAACCGAGCGTCGCCGCCATGTAGAACAGCGCCGCGAGCGGCAGCAGCGGCGCGCGCAGCGGCGACAGGCGGAAGCGCCGCAGCGTCGGCAGGAACGTCGCCGCCATCACCGCCCAGGCGGCCAGGCCGGGCCAGTGCCCGGTGACGGCCGCCGCCGGCGGCACCACGAACAGCAGCGCGAGACCAAATGTGGTGCCCGCCAGCAGCAGCGGCGAATAGCGCAACTGCACATAGGCCGAGCGCGCGATCATGCGCCAGATGTCCGCGAAATCCGGATACGGCCGGATGGAGCGCGCAAGACCGCTGTGGCCGAGCCAGATCCTGCCGATGCGCTTGACCGACGCGGCCAGCGCCACGTCGTCGATCAGCGCGCCCTTGATCGCGGCGATGCCGCCGACGCGCGCCAGCGTTTCGCGGCGGACCAGGATGGTGCCGCCGGCGGCGGCGGCAATGCGGCTCGCGGGGTCGTTCACGCGCGCGAAAGGATAGAGCATCTGGAAGAAATAGACGAAGGCGGGAACCAGCGCGCGCTCGGCGGCGCTGCTGCAGTTCAGCGCCACCATCTCGCTGACCATGTCCGCGCCGCTGCGCTCCGCCTGCGCGACCAGCGTCGCGACGTGCCGCCTGTCATGCACGATGTCGGCATCGGTCAGCAGCAGCCACTCGGCGTCCCCGGCCGCCGCCACGCCTTGCTGCACGGCCCACAGCTTGCCGGCCCAGCCGGCGGGGCGCGGCGTGCCGGCGATGACAGCGAGGCGCGCGCCGCCGAGTCCGCGCGCGATGTCCGCCGTGCCGTCCGCGCTGCCGTCATCGACCAGCACCACGTGGAACCCGCCCGCATAGTCCTGCGCCAGCAGCGAGCCGACGCTGGCGCCGATCACCGCCGCCTCGTCGCGCGCCGGCACCACCGCGGCGACGCGCGGCGCGTGCAGCGGCTGCATCGGCGCCAGCACCGGCCCGGCCTGCCAGAACCGCCCATGCAGCAGCGCCAGATACGCCCAGCCGAGCAGCGCCAGCAGCGCCAGCCAGCTCATGCCGCCCGCCGGTGTTGCGCGAACCACGCCACCGCATCGCGCACCGCCTCCTGCGCCGGCCGCGGCGCAAAGCCCAGTTCGCGCGCGGCCTTGGCGGAGGAAAAGAACATCTTCTTGCGCGCCATGCGCAAATGGTCGCGCGTCACCAGCGGCTCGATGCCGCCGAGCCGCGCCGCCGCCTCGAACCCCAGCGCCACCGGCCACAGCAATTCGCGCGGCAGCCGCAGCCGCGGCGCCGGGCGCCCGGCCGCCGCCGCGACCAGCACCAGCAGGTCGCGCAGACTCAGATTCTCACCGCCGAGGATATAGCGTTCGCCGATCCGGCCTTTCTGCAACGCCAGCACGTGCCCCGCAGCCACGTCATCGACATGCACGACGCACAGGCCGGTATCGACATAGGCCGGCATCCGCCCGGCGGCGGCGTCGGCGATCATGCGCCCGGTCGGCGTCGGCTTGATGTCGCGCGGGCCGACCGGGGCGGCCGGATTGACGATCACCGCGGGCAGGCCGTCGTCGCGCACCATGCGCAGCACCACCTGCTCGGCGCGGTATTTCGACAGCTTGTACACGCCGACGATCGCGGCCTCGCTCACCGGCGTGGTCTCGTCGGCGGGCATGTCGGTGCCGGTC
>JAJZVE010000535.1 GCA_021845835.1 Pseudomonadota bacterium
GCGCGTCCTCCGCCACCCCCGACGCCACAGAAGGCGGCAGCGGCAGCCCGGCGGTGGCCGGCATCGCCCCGGCCTTCTCCCGCAGTTCCGTGAGCAGCCGCACCGCCAGCCGCGGGCCGACGCCCTGGGCGCGCGTCAGGCTGGCGCGGTCGCCGGCGGCGATCGCCGCCACCAGCTCGCGCGGGGCCAGCGCGGACAGGATACCGAGCGCCACCTTGCCGCCTACCCCCTGCACCGTGGTCAGCAGGCGGAACCAGTCGCGCTCGGCGGAGTCGGCGAAGCCGTACAGCAGGATCGCGTCCTCCCGCACCTGGGTTTCGATCAGCAGCCGCGCCGGCGCGGGGGCGGCGGGCAGCGCGGCCAGCGTGCGGGTGGAGGCGTGCACCAGGTAGCCGACGCCGCCGACATCGACCACGCAACTGCCTTCCTCCAGCGCCGCGATCCGGCCGGTGAGCAGGGCGATCATGCGGCCGGCGCGGCGTGTTCGCGCGCCGCCCAGGCGTGGCGGCTGGCGCGGTGATGCGCGTGGCAGATCGCGACGGCGAGCGCGTCGGCGGCATCCGCCCGGCGCAGCGTGGCGCCGGGGAGCAGGCGGCGGACCATCTCCTGCACCTGTTCCTTGGCCGCGCCGCCGGTGCCGACCACGGCCAGCTTGACCGTCTTGGCGCCGTATTCCGCCACCGGGATGCCGGCGAGCGCGGGGGCCAGCAGCGCGATGCCGCGGGCGTAGCCGAGCTTGAGCGTCGCGGCGCCGTTGCGGTTCACATAGGTCTCCTCCACCGCCGCCTCATCCGGGCGGTGGGTGGCGATCAGCGCGGCGAGGGCGTCGTGCAGCAGGCGCAGGCGGGTGGGGACCGGGGTGGCGGCGTTGGTGGCGATGACGCCGTCGGCGATGTGGCGCAGCCGGTTGCCGTCCACGGCGATGAGGCCCCAGCCGGTGAAGCTGAGGCCGGGGTCGAGGCCGAGGAGGGTGACCATGGGGCGAATCGGGGGGTTGGGGTGGGAGCGCGGGGAGCATACGCCAGGTGGGGGGTGGGGGGCAGGGTGTGGTGGGGGGTGGTTTGGGGGGCTGCGGGCGTCGGCCTGCGTTTGATATTGGGCCGTAGGCGACCCCGACCCTTCGTGGTGCGATGGGCGTGGCGCGCCCGAGCACGTCGTTCCGGACGAGGTCTTCAGCTCCCGACATCGGGCGTTCGGCTTCTGCGTGGACCGAATGTTTTGATACTGGATATGTTTAGATCGGCACGGCTCAAATCGGCGCGACACCGCCCTTTCGTAGCAGTCGGGCGGCAACACGGAAGAGATCGGGCATGTCATACCTGCCGTCGCTCCGTCGGCTTAGGATGCCCATCCGGAGAAGCCTTATCACCAGCTTACGGTCGGCGTTATCGTTCTGATCTCCATCGATCGGGGGAAGGAACTGTCGCTCGCGTGAGCCGCGCAGGACCGCGTCTACGGTTCCCGTTTCCTGCCATCGCTCGATGATGAGAGACTCCTGGCAAGGGACTTGCAACCTCGCAAGCGGCGCTAGGACCCGCTTGATCCACTTGTATTCGGTGGAAAGCTGTTCGAGCCTTACCTGCGAGGCTTCCCGCAGACCATTCCGTATCCCTTCAGCCGTTATCGCTTGATTATCGGCAGTGGGTTGCCAAGTGGCCGCTGACTGCATAAGTACCAAGAAACTACGCGGAGTGACCACACCATGTCCGTCTGCGAGATGGCTAATTGGCCAATCGTAGGTGCGCCCTTTTTTATTGCTGCGGCCCATGTAGAGGCCCGCGATGCGTTCGAAGAGTCTGATCTGGTTGTCGCGGTTGTACGAAAGGCGCCACCGGCGAAGCGCTGCCGGGCTATCGGGGGGGGGGGGCAAGGAGCAGCTATGGAGGACCCGCTTGAGAGCTTCACGCGCCCCCTCTGAGGAGCTGGTGGCCAAGCGGGAGAAGAGCATCCCGTAGAGGTTCGTGGCGGTCCAGCCGAGGGTTGTGGCGCCTGATATAAGCTTTGGGAGCTCAATGAACCGCAGGCCGAGGTCCTGCATTTGGTCCGGGCGCAGAAACAGCTTGGTCCGAATCGATCGGTAACCGCGAACGCCCCAAGCAACCTGCAGCAGCGCGTCGGTGAGGTCGCGCAAGCGGTCCCACTCTATCGCAAGGCTATCGAGAGCGTCGAACAGCACAACAGCGAGTCGGCTCCGTTCTCGGAGCGTCACGTCCGCGTTGCCCATCGCCTCCTCCCAGTCCTCTGGATCGGCGTACTGCGTCATCATTGCGCTGATGCGCTGCAAAGGCTGGTTGGGGTTGATCACCTGCTCGACGGCGCGCAGAAGGACGCAGCGCCAAAATAGAACCCCCTGGGCAGCCTCGGCGCCAACAGGTACCCGGGCATCAAGTGTGGCACGGCTGATCGACTGATCGCCCTCTTGGCCCGTGTAGCCGAGAGCCACGTCAATCCGCCCCAGGTCAATGTGAGGATACGCATCAGCAGCTATCGCGCGCGTGTCAGGGTGGGCAAGGACACCAGCCCAGAAGCTCTTCCCAGCCCCGCGCGCGCCCAGCACGATCGTGGTGTCCGGGTCGAGCGCACCAACGTGCTGCTCGGGCGCAAAAATCTCCGCAGGGTTGGGACGATCGGCACCGCTGACGGTCGACGATGCATTGGGGTCAAGAACTGCCAAACCCGACCGGATAGCAGCGAATTGCTCCGGGGTCGGGTTCATCCCTGATCGCCCACCCCAGCCACGCCATCGGCCCAACGCAGGAGGTCCGCGAAAGTGACATCGAACAGGTCTGACGTGAGCAGCGCCGGCTGCCGCACGGGATCGAAAGCACGGTAATGATCGTCATCTAGAATACGAATGATGGGAGTGTCATCCCCGATGACCTCGGCGACCACGTCCTCCCTCGTGGCCTTCCAATCTAGGTCAAAATCGT
The DNA here is from genome assembly GCA_021845835.1 of Pseudomonadota bacterium. Next base: position 2,931 of record JAJZVE010000535.1, read on the forward strand.
CAGCAGTTAGTCGTTCGTCCTCGGGGGGGACGGTGCGAATCTTCATGGAGTCTGGATCGAACGCAGTCATTAGGTCTCTGAATTTTATCGCTGCCTCCGTCTGCGATTGCGGATCAGCGGAAGCCTTGGCATGCACAAACTGGATGCGCTGCTTCCAATCGTCGTATTCGGTGCCCTCGCGCGACGCAAGATGTGACAGAAGCAATCTGTAGCCAATGAATGTCTGCGGTTCATCGATGCCGAACAAGAGCGTTTCGGCTCCAAGACCAAGGACAACAGCGGCGGTTGTCTCGTGAAGCCCTGCCCGCCCGTCGACGAGGACGACGTCGTGCGCCCCGGTTGCTTCGAACCGTTCCAGCATCTCGCGGATTTGGTCTGTGAGCGACACAGTACCTCCCCCAGCCTGGACGTCCTCGAGATACGCGCGCGCGATCTTCGCAAGCCCCCCTGACGGATGATCGATCGTCTTACTTCCGAACGCTGGCAGAACCGTGACTCGCCCGCCTCCGCTCCCAAGGAAAGACCTTCCCATGGTGTTTTCCATAAAGTCGTCATCAATTCCGGAAATACCATTCTCCACAAGGTAATCGAGGGTGCCATACTCAGGCATAGCATCCGGACTTATGAGCATGGTGCCGATGCCGGGCGCCTCAAGATCGAGATCAATCGCAAGCACACGCAAACCACGCGCCGAAAGGTGCGCCGCCATCACCGCGAGCGCAGTAGATCGTCCGACACCGCCTTTGACACTAACAAACGCGATGCGTGGTATGATATTAGCCCCCTTCGGCGGCAGGAGCCAGTCGGCGCCCACCATGCGGCGGTCAACGAAAATGAGCTTTTGGCCACGGATGCAGACGCGATTTGGCTCGACCACGCCCAATAAGCGCTGCGACCCAGGTCCATTCCGGTCTCGTATGCAGTCCTCGCTTCGAGCGTAGCGGCCGAGAACTTCGACAGCCCTTTTGTTGAGCTCCGCCAGCTTGCCGTCGTCAAGTTCTTTGTCCACGACAACCGACAAATAGCCGGTCGCGTCGCGCACAAAGACTGCCTTCTCGAAGACGGACGCGCCCAAGTCCGCCTCCACCAGAGCGGCCAAAGCTGGGAGGCTGTCGTCGAATCGTATGGTCACCGTACCCCTCAAATCTCTGCCATCACGTCTTTGACATTCTGCCGCCAGCCATCCACCCAAGCTTTCTTTATGTCCTTGCCGTCAGAGTACCTCATAGCGATGCCCCAGTGTGCCATGAAACGGTCGTCTTCAGTGAATTTCCTTAGGTCCTGATGTTGCCGAGCACGAGCGTCGTCGCGGAGCATTGTTTTCAGGCGCGTGAAGTGCG
>JAJZVE010000536.1 GCA_021845835.1 Pseudomonadota bacterium
GCGCCGGCGGTGCCGCATTGTGGCGGTTCGCGCCGGACTGGCTGCAGCCGCCCGTGCCGGCGCATCCGCCGGGCCCGCCATCGGGAGCGCTCAAGAGCGCCCCCGATGCGCACGCCCCTGCGGCCGCCCCGGTCGCCGATGCGGTGGCCGCGCCGAAACCGCACGCCAAGCCCGATGCGCCTCCTCAGGTGACGCCCCTGCCGACCCTGCTGGCCCGCTACTCCGGCGACACCACGCCGGATGCGGCCTACGCGGAGCTCTTCCATCTCTGGGGCCTGCGCTACAGGCCGGGCGAAGAGAGTCCCTGCGCCCAGGCGCTGCGCCATGGACTCGATTGCCTGAAAGAGCGAGGATCGCTCGGTCAGCTGCGCCTCTTCAATCGGCCCGCCATCCTCATGCTGTCGGATTCCCTGGGCAACCGTCATCAGGTGGTGTTGACCCGGCTCGGAACCTCGCGCGCCACGCTCGAACTCGGCCAGTCGGCGCACACGGTCGGCATCGGCGAGCTGGCGAGGCAGTGGCTGGGTGATTACGTGCTGCTGTGGCGGCCTGCGGCCGATCCGGTGAAGATCCTGTCCGCCGGCATGAGCGGCGCGGATGTGCTGTGGCTGCGCCAGAACCTGCAGAAGCTCGAGGGCGTGATGGCGAGCCGGCCGAGCGATGTGTACGACGCCGCTCTGGCGCAGCTGGTGCGCCGCTTCCAGCGGACGCATCGCCTGACCGTGGACGGCGTCGCCGGGATCGAGACACAGGTGGCGTTGTCCGGAGCGCTTCCGGCGCCGGACACCCCGTCCCTCACATCCGAAGTACACGGCAGCTGAGGGAGGCAGAGCACACATGTCCTTCATCCTGGATGCACTCAAGAAATCCGAAAGCGCCCGCCAGCGCCAGGCCGGACCCTCGCTGTTCGAGGTGAAGGTCGCCGCGCCCAGGCGGGGTCTGCCGGTGTGGGCCGCGGGTCTCGGGGCACTGCTGCTCATCATCATCGCGGTGCTCGGCTGGATGCTGTGGCGCCGCCCGGCGCGGCAGCACGCGCGCGGCGGGGCCGTGCCGGGCGTGTCCCAGGAGATGCCCCTGGCGGCCCGGTCACGCACCGGCGGCGCACCGCTGCGCGGCCCGCCCCCCGCGCAGCCTCGCGCCGGGGCGGCGCAATCGAGCACACCCCTCCCGGCCTATCCGGCCGGCAACCCCGGCGGCGCGCCGGCGGCGGCCGCCGCGGCGCTCCCCGGTCCCGCCTCGCGGAGTCAGCCGCCTTCGGGCGCGCCCACCGGCCCGCCGCCGTCCGAACTTCAGCCGGCCGCGGACGCCGGCCCCGCGGATTTCGCCCCCGCAATGCAGCCCGCCGCGCCGACCGGGGCCGCTTCGCAGCCGGTCGAGGCGAACCTGCCGCGGTATCAGGATCTCGCGGCGGCGCCGGACAGCTCCCTGCCGCGCCTGCATCTCGACCTGCACGTCTATGATGCCAATCCACGCAAGCGTTATGTCATGATCAACATGCACAAGCTGCGCCAGGGCGACTCCCTGCCGGATGGCGTCGCGGTCCTCTCGATCCGGCCCGATGGCGTGGTGCTGTCCTACCAGGGCCGTCAGTTCCTGTTGCCGCGTTAGCCCGCCCCACCCGATGACCCGGGCCACGACACCGCGGCCGCGTTCCTGCGCGGCGGCATCCGCCCGGGCGCCGCCATCGCGGCGGCATCCGTCGCGCGGCGGCGACATGTCACATAACCAGACCAACAGATGACGCAGTTCACAGAATCGCCGCCCGCAGCGCGACAAATCGCCTGGCGGAGTCCATGGTCGAGGACCGGAACATGAGCATCGCAGCGATACGCATACTGGTGGTCGATCGCGATCCTAAGTATCGCGAGTGGCTGCGGCTGCACCTCGGAATCCTCTATCCGGACGCGATGGTGAGCACCGCCGCTCCCGAGGACCTGGATTCGCGCACCGGCGCCGATGGCTGCCGCAGCTGCGATGTGCTCATCCTGACGGGGGATTTCGGCTCGGGGCCGGATGAGCCCCGGCCGGAAGGCCTGCGGCTGCTGCGCCGGCTGCGGGCCGGCGGGACCGCGCCGGTCCTGGTGTTGGCCGAGCGGGGCGATGAGCTGACGGCGGTGCAGGCGATACGCGCCGGCGCGACGGATTACGTCCCCAAACGTCTGCTCAACCCCGCGCGCCTGAGGAGCGCCGTAGACACGGTACTGGAGGGCATCGAGCGACCCGCACAGGCCGCGGACACCGGTCAGACCACCCGCAATTTTGCCGTCAGTGCGCCCCGGCCGCCCGGCCCGATGCCCGAGCGCACTCCCATGGGCGAGCCGCACTGCGCCGAGCCGGCATCCACCGAGTCCGCGGCGGCCGCCGGCGCTGAGGCGGCCGCGCAGCCAGACAGCGGCGCCGCAGCCGCCCCGCCCGAGGAATCCGGCACGGCCCTATCGGCCCCGGACCGCCGCGGCACGGCGCCTGCGAAGCCGCGGGCGAGCGAGCGCCCGCGCATCGCCGACTACGCCATTGCGCGCAAGATCGGCGAGTCGGAAAAGGCCGTCGTCTATCTGGCCGAAAGCGGCCGCCTCCGGACCGAGGTGGCCCTGAAGGTGAGCAAGATCCCGTGCGAGGGCCGCGCCCGGCAGGCGCTCGAGCGCGAGTACCAGGCCATACACGCCGTGCACGATCCGGCCGTGGTGCACATTTTCGATCACGGCGTCGCCGGCGGATATGAATATCTCGCCATGGAATACTTCCCCCTGGGAGATCTCAAGGCGCGCATGCAGGCCGGAGTGTCCGAACGGGAGGCGCTGAAGTTCCTGGAGAAGATCGCGGCGGCGCTCCGGGTCGTGCACCGCGCGGGTCTGCTGCATCGTGACCTGAAGCCACCCAACGTCATGTTGCGCGACACCGACAATATCGTGTTGATCGACTTCGGGCTGGCGCGTCTGCTCGAGGGGACGCATCACAGCACCTACACCGGAGTGCTGCGCGGCTCGCCTTACTACATGAGCCCGGAGCAGGCGCTCGGGGAGGAGCTCGATCCGCGCTCTGACCTGTACAGCCTGGGGGTGATCTTCCACGAGATGCTGACCGGACGAAAGCCGTTCACGGGCGCCAGCGCCATGGAGGTGCTGCAGCAACACGTGAACTCCTCGCCGCCGCACCTGCCGCCGGCGCTGTCGCGCTATTCGTCGCTCCTGGCGCGCCTGCTCGCCAAGAAACGCGAGCAGCGCTTCGCCGGCGCCGAGGAGCTCATCGCGGCCATCGCCTCCCTCGGCAACAGGCGGCTGCGCCGGGCGCAGTCGGCGGCATAGGGGAAATCCGCAACCCGACACCGCAAGTTGCGCCGGCGGATTGCGATTTCACATATACCTTGACACCCCGCCGCCGGGAGGGTGCAATGCATCCATGCGGCCGCGTCACCTCGTCGACACGACGTTGTTCTACTCGCCGACGAGCGGCGGAGTGCGCCGCTACCTGAATGCCAAGCACGGCTGGCTCGCCGCCCAGCCCGGCTGGCGCCACACCCTGGTCGTGCCGGGCGGCGCAACCCGGATCGAGCGCGGCGGGGTCTGCACGCTCGCCGGCGTGCCCATCCCCGGCTCGTTCAACTACCGTCTGCCGCTCACGCCGCGCCTGTGGGCGAGGATGCTCGATGCGCTGCGGCCCGACCTGATCGAAGCCGGCGATACCTTCCATCCGGCGTGGGCGGCGCTGTCTGTCGCGCAGCGCAGGGGCATACCGGCCGCGGCCTTCTGTCATTCCAACCTGCCGCGCATCATCGCCCGCCGCATCGGCGGACGGTTGACCGAGCGGGCGCTCGGCCGGTACGTGCGCTGGGTATACCAACACTTCGACGTGGTCTTCGCGCCCAGCCGTCAGGTGCTCGATTTTCTCAACGGCTTCGGTCTGCGGCACGCGATTCACCAGCCGCTCGGAGTCGACGCCGACATGTTCCGCCCCGAGCGCCGCGGCGACTGGCTGCGCAGCTGGCTGGGTCTGGGCCCCGAGGCCCGTGTGCTGGTCTATGCGGGCCGCTTCACGGACGAGAAGAACGTGCCGGTTCTCCTGCGGGCCTTCGCCCGGCTGGGCCGCCCGCACCACCTCCTCATGATCGGCGGCAGCCGCCAGGGACGCCTCGCGGCCAACGTCACGCGCCTGCCCTATCGGCGCGACGGCACCGAGCTCGCGCGCTGGCTCGCATCGGCCGACGCGCTCGTGCATGCGGGTACGCGCGAGACGTTCGGACTGGTGCTCCTGGAGGCCATGGCCTGC
>JAJZVE010000537.1 GCA_021845835.1 Pseudomonadota bacterium
GTAGCGCCAGTGTAGACGGGATTGGCAAACAGCGAGAAATCGATGAAGGCGGAGGAATTCCCTGCCTCGATGCGAAAAAACAGGAAGCCTGCCACCAGCGCGACCGCGGTCAGGATCAGCGCCGCCGGGCTGGTCCAGCCGAGCTTATTCCCCTGCGTGACGACCACTTGCAAGGCGACCATCGCGATCATGAAGGTGATGACGCCGGCGAAGTCGAAGTGATAGGTGCCCCGGGCCTCGGCGCGGCTTTCCGGCGTGCCCCGCATCAGCGCGAGACCGCACAGCGCGATCACGATCGAGGCGAAGAAAATGTAGCGCCACCCCAGGCTCTGCGCCACCAGGCCCCCGAACAGCGCACACACGCCCGACCCGCCCCAGGAACCGATCGACCAAAGACTGACGGCCCGCTGGCGCGCGGCACCGTCCCAGTAGGTCTTCACCAGCGCAAGGCTGGCGGGCATGATGCAGGCACCCGACAACCCCTGGAGTGCCCGACCCGTCAGCAGAAACGTCGACGCCAGGCGGCCAACTGGGGCCAACCCGACCAGGAGCGAGCCGAGAATGCTGAGATAGAAGCCGATCCGCACGATGCGGACCCGGCCCACGCGGTCGGCGAGACCGCCGATCACGACGATGAAGATGCCCGAGAATAACGCAGTGATCGCGACCGCGATGTTCATCGTGCTCGCGCCGAGACCGAGATCGCGGCCCATGACGGGAGAGATGTTCAAAGTCGTCTGGGCGAACAGCCAGAACGTGATCACCCCGAGAATAATACCGTAGAGCAAGCGATCATTGCCTCGGAACCGCACCGTCTGGCCGGCTGCGCTCATCACCTTGTTCCTCCGCTATCGGCGGTCGGGGGTCACGTCGATTTGCTCCCGCCCCATCGCGCGACCGGGGCGCGCCAGCCGCGATAGATCGCCATCAGGCGCAGGAATACGCAGATCGCTCCGCCCAACAGCATCGGCGCCAACGGTGCGATCCCGAGCACACGTCCCAGCGCGACCGTGGCACCGGCCGCGAGCGCGGCCAGGGCATACAGATCGCCGCGCAGCACGAACGGCACGTCACCGGCCAGCACGTCGCGGGTCATCCCGCCGCCGATGCCCGTAATCATGCCGAGGATCGCCGCCATCACGGGATTGATGCCGTAGTCGAGCGCTTTCTGCGCGCCAGTGACGGCGAACAGCGACAGACCCACCGCGTCAAACAGCAGGATCGGCCGCTGCAGCGCAGCCACCCTGGGGTACCACCAGAAGATGATCAGGCCGCCCGCGATCGCTATCAGGAAATAGTGGAGATGGGTAATCGCAACCGGTGGCACGGCGCCGATCAGCACGTCCCGCGCCATGCCGCCGACCACGGCCACCACGAACGCCAGGAACAGCACCCCGAACAGGTCGAACCGCTTCTGCACGCCGACCAGCGCGCCGCTGAAGGCGAACACCAGGGTTCCGATCCAGTCGAGCACGTTGGTCAGCGTATGCGGGACCGGACCATGCAGCAGGCTGGCCGCCGGCGGCGTTATCACGTCGGTTGCAGCCAGGCGCCGGCGGCGGCGAGCATCGTCGTGATGCCGGTGCGTAAGGTCGGGTCGATCACCGGCGCGAAGTTCGGCGCGTGATTGGCCGGCAGCTCATCGACTTTCCCCGCCGCCTGTGCCTTCCGATAGGTTTCCGGGTCGATGCCGCCGACCACCCAGAATACCGAGGGCACGTTCCAGGCGGTGCCGAACAGCCCGAAATCCTCACTGGCCGTGGCAGAGCCGACTTCGTGCACACGCTCGCTGCCGAACCGGCGTTCCAGCGCCTCCACTACCTTACGGGTCGCCGCGGCATCGTTGCGAGTCAGCGGGAATTCGCTCAGCACCGAGAACGCAGGTGGCTTGGGCGCGCCGGACGCTTCGGCTTCCGCTTCCAGGATGCGTTTGATCGCGCCGAGCACGCGGGTGCGCACCTCCTCCTTGAACGTGCGGACATTGAGGCGCAGCAAAGCGCGGTCAGGAATGATGTTCTCATTCGTGCCTGCCTGCATTGTGCCGACCGTGACCACGGCGGAATCGGTCATCGCCACCTCGCGCGAGACCACCGTTTGCAGGCGCATGACGGCTGAGGCCGCCATGACCACGGGATCGACGCTCTTCTGCGGCATCGAGCCATGGGCGCCGCGGCCAAAAAGCGTCACCTCCCAGCTGTCGCCGGCCGAGAGCATAGTGCCGACATGCCAACCGATCTGTCCTGCCGACAGTGGCATCACGTGCTGGCCGAGGCAGACATCCGGCTTCGGGAAGCGCTTGACCATGCCGTCCTCGATCATGGCGCGCGCACCCTGAGCCGTCTCCTCGCCCGGCTGGAACACCGCCATCACCGTGCCGCGCCAGGCGCGGCGATTTTCCGACAGGATGCGCGTGGCGCCCATCATCCACACGATGTGCATATCATGGCCACAGGCATGCGCGATGGAGGTCGCCTGCCCAAAGCGGTCCGTGCCGGTGCGATCACTGGCATAAGGTAGGCCGGTGCTTTCCTTGATCGGCAGCGCGTCCATATCGGCCCGTAGCAGGACGGTCGGACCATCGCCGTTGCGGAACAGCCCGACCACGCCCGTACCGCCGACGCCTTCCGTTACCTCGAAGCCGTATTTCCGCAGCCACGACGCGGCCAATCCGGAGGTGCGTTTCTCCTGCATCGAGAGTTCGGGATTGGCGTGCAGATCGCGGTAGATGCCCTCCAGTTCGGCCAGCAGGGCGGCCGAAGGATCGGGGATGGTCGGAATAACGGCGTCTGCGGACATGGGACCACTCTCCTATATCACAGGATTGATCAGGACTCCGAACGCATCACAGCATCGCATCGGAGGCGAGACTCCGTCTGCTCGGTCCATGCCAGCAACTCGCCGGCGATACGCAATGTGGCCTCGGTCGGAAGCGCGTCCGGACGTTCGATCAGGGCCAACAGGTCGAGGACCCGGATGCGGTCCGTGGACGGATGCGAAGAGACAGTAGCGCAGTATCGGCACATGGCTGGACCTCCAGAGTGAGCCGAACGAAAGGCGGCCATTGGGCCGCCAGCCGGTAGTCAGGGCTTTGCGTTAGCTGCGATCCAGGCAGCGAACGCCTGCATGAAATCTCCGAAGAACTTGCGGGTCGAATCGTTCGACAGACTCCCGTCGGCGGCGAAGAGCTTGTCCGCGCCGCCGATATAGGCCTCCGGCTGCGGCATGGATGGGACGTTAAGAAAAACCAACGACTGGCGCAGATGGTGGTTTGCCCCGAAGCCGCCGATCGCTCCCGGCGAAGCAGATACCACCGCCCCGGGCAGGCCGCTCCAAACGCTTTGTCCGTAGGGCCGGGAGCCAATGTCGAGCGCGTTCTTCAGCGCCGCGGGAACGGACCGGTTGTGCTCCGGCGTGACGAACAGTACGGCATGTGATGCACGGATGCGTTGCCGGAAATCCTTCCACTGCTCAGGGGGATTGGCATCGCCATCCTGATTGTAGATGGGAAGCTGTCCGATCTCGACGATCTCGGCCTGGAGGGATGGCGGCGCGACCTCGATCAGCGCGCGCGCGACTTTGCGGTTGATCGAGTCCTGGCGAAGACTTCCGACGAGTACCGCGACGCTGCATGAACCGGGCATACGGACCTCCTATTGTCGGGGGCGATTAGGGTTCCGCCGGGGCGCTGTTCCGGGCCATGCGTGGCCTCGGTACCTCCCGGCCTGGGGAGATGCTGCACCCGCACGACCGAATACACAAAGGTCTCGGGATCCGCGACGTCGCCAAACGACGAGAACACGGGGCGCCAGGTGAGCGAGAGCGCGCCCCGGCAATTTGGGATATCATCCCTATGGTTTTCGCCTTGGGTTGCCCGCCGAGCCGCGCCGGTTGCCGGCGCGCGCCGATATCGTCCAAAGCATGACCGACAGGTCCGGTGGGTCTGCCGCGGCATCAGACCTTGGCGAGACGCTTTCATGACATAGCGTTGCCCGGGTGCCGCGCTGCTCGAAACGGCGAAGAGGTTGCGGCGGTTCGAGGTGTCCGTCGTTGAATGCTTTGAGACTATGGCGGTTGGTTGCGAACGGAGGATCCGGTTCATCTGGGTTGAACGTTATGCGGCCTGGTGGAGGTGGAGCAAGCGTCGCTGACGGATGGTGTCGCGCTTGATGCGGTATCGTTGGGCCAAGATGGCGGCGGCGCGACCGCAGTAGACGTCGGCGGGAGTGAGGTTGCCCAGGCTCTCGTGGCAGCGCC
>JAJZVE010000538.1 GCA_021845835.1 Pseudomonadota bacterium
CCCGGACGACACGCCGCTGTCGGCGATCGTGCTGGCGCTCGGCCCGTTCCGGCGGCTGATCAAGGATTACCAGTTGCTGGTGGACAGCCACATCCTGGCGGTGCAGGAAGGCCGCGAGGAGCGCATCCAGGCCATCGACATGGGCCGGCGTGGCCTGCACAACGAGGGCGCGGAGCTGATGATGGCGCGGCTGCGCGGCAAGGTGGCGATCGACTTCGCCACCGCGCGGCGGCTGTTCACGCTGATCTGCGTGCTGCACCAGCGCATCGGATAGGCCATGAAGATCGACGGCACCCATTACCGCAGCGTCTGGGTGGACCGCGCCGACGGCTGGTCGGTGCGCATCATCGACCAGACCAGGCTGCCCTGGTCGCTGGAATTCCTGCGCCTCACCACCGTCGCTGAAGCGGCGCATGCGATCCGTTCCATGCAGGTCCGCGGCGCGCCGCTGATCGGCGCCGTCGCCGCCTACGGGGTCTGCCTCGCGCTGCGCGCCGACGCCTCGACCGCGGCGATGGAGCGCGATGCCGCGCTGCTCGCCGCGACACGGCCGACCGCAGTCAATCTTGCCTGGGCGATCGCGCGCATGCTGGCGCGGCTGCGCAACAGCGCGGCTGCCGAGCGCGTCGCCGCCGCCTACGACGAAGCCGCGCGCATCGCCGACGAGGATGCGGCGCAGTGCGAGGCGATCGGACGGCACGGCGTCCGCCTGATCGAAGACGCGGCGGCGCGGCGCGGCGGCCGGCGGGTGAACGTGCTCACGCATTGCAACGCCGGCTGGCTCGCGACCGTCGATTGGGGCACCGCGCTCGCGCCGATCTACATGGCGCACGAACGCGGCCTCGATGTGCATGTCTGGGTCGATGAAACCCGCCCGCGCAATCAGGGTGCCGCACTGACCGCGTGGGAACTGGGCCGGCACGGCGTTGCGCACACGATCCTGGCCGACAATGCCGGCGGGCACCTGATGCAGCATGACCGCGTCGATCTGGCGATCGTCGGCACCGACCGGGTGACCCGGCAGGGCGACGTCGCCAACAAGATCGGCACCTATCTGAAGGCACTGGCGGCGCGGGACAACGGCGTGCCGTTCTGGGTGGCGCTGCCGTCCACCACCATCGACTGGCGGCTGCGCGACGGCGTCGCCGAGATCCCGATCGAGGAACGCGCCGCCGCCGAGGTCACGCACCTGACCGGCCGCACCGCGGCGGGCGCGCTCGCGACGGTGCAGGTGACGTCGCCGGACAGTGCCGCGCTCAATCCCGCCTTCGACGTGACGCCGGCGCGGCTGGTGAGCGGCTTCATCACCGAACGCGGGCGCTGCGCGGCCAGCGAAACCGGATTGCTGTCGCTGTTCCCCGAACGGCGATGAGGCTGCGCGCGGCGCTGCTTGCCGCTGCGCTCGCCGGCTGCGCCGATCCCGCCGCGCATGTTCCGCCCTTCGCCCGCATGCCGTACGAGCCATTCTCCCGCGCCGCCGTGGTGGCAATCGCGCTCGGCGAGTGGCGTGCCTTCGGCGCGCCAATCGAGGACGCCGAACCCGCAGCACCGCCGCCGGTCAAGCCGGAGCGGCTGGAGGGGCTGTGGCAGCGCGTCGGCCTCTATTGGTGGCTCGGCCTGGACGCCGGGCAGCGCGAGACGCGCTGGACCGGCATGCACGACGCCGAGGGCCGCGTGTTCCCGCCGCAGGACGACGACCGCTTCGCCTGGTCGGCTGCCTTCGTCAGCTACGTCATGCGGCTCGCCGGTGCCGGCCCGCGATTTCCTTATGCCACCGCGCACCACGTCTATATCAATAGAGCGCGCGAGCGATCGCTCGGCCGCGCCCGCACCGACTGGCTGGTCACTGCCGAGCCGCCGGACGCCTACGCGCCACAACCGGGCGACCTGATCTGCTACAGCCGCAGTCCGCGCCCGCTGCGCTTCGACGATCTGCCCGCCGGCCGCTTCCCCGCGCATTGCGACATCGTGGTGGCTGCCGCGCCCGGCCTGCTCGACGTGGTCGGCGGCAACGTCGATGACGCGGTGACGCTGAAGCACGTGCGCGTCACGCCGGACGGCCGCCTCGCTGATCCGCGCTATCCGTGGTTCGTCGTGCTGCGCGTGCTGCCGCCCTGAGCGCCGCTACCGCTGCCGCCAGGGCAGCCCGGCGACTTTCCAGCCCGCCACGGTGCCGCGATGCCCGTCCGCGTCCGCCGGCCCTTCGAACCCGTCGGCGATGTTGTAGGCGTGCGGGAAGCCCGCCGCGATTGCGGCGACCGCGGCGTGCAGGCTGCGCACGCCGCTGCGGCAGAGGAAATAGAGATGGTCCTCGGCCGTGAACCCCGCCTGCCGCAACGCCGCGACGAAGTCCTGATTCACCTGCATGGCCGGGAACACCTGCCAACTGATCGCCGCCAGCCGCTTGCCCAGCGGCGCGAGGTCGGGGAAGCCGACATAGGTCCACTCGGCATCGGTGCGCACATCGACGACGTGCGCCCGCGGATTGTCCTGCAGCGCCTGCCACACTTCGGCAGGAACGACGTTCGCGACCATGGCAGCCTCCGGCGCGGAATGGTTGACTCGCAAGGCAGGCAATCGCATGGGCAGACGGCGCGTTCAACCGTCTGAGCCGCCAGGAAGCTCCGTCATGGACCAGAAGCCGCACGCCACCGTCGCCCCGCCGATCGCCGAGGACCTGGCCAGCGCCATCGGCAACACGCCGCTGATCCGGCTCAGGCGCGCTTCCGCGGCGACGGGATGCACCGTTCTGGGCAAGGCGGAGTTCATGAACCCGGGCGGCTCGGTGAAGGACCGCGCGGCGCTGGCGATCATCGCCGACGCCGAACGGCGCGGCGCGCTCAGGCCGGGCGGGGTGATCGTCGAAGGCACCGCCGGCAACACCGGCATCGGCCTTACTCTGGTCGGCAACGCGCGCGGCTACCGCAGCATCATTGTCATGCCGGAAACGCAATCCCGCGAGAAGATCGGGTTCCTGCGCATGATCGGCGCCGAGCTGCGCCTCGTGCCCGCGAAGCCCTATCGCGATCCCGGCAACTACGTGCATGTCTCCCGCCGGCTGGCGGAGGAAATGGGCGCGTTATGGGCCAACCAGTTCGACAATCTCGCCAACCGCGAGGGCCACCGGCTCACCACCGGCCCCGAGATCTGGCACCAGACGGCGGGGCGGGTGGATGCGTTCACCTGTTCCTGCGGCACCGGCGGCACACTGGCCGGGGTGGCGATGGCGCTGAAGGCGCGCAACCCAACGGTCCGCACCGTGCTCGCCGACCCGGAGGGCAGCGCGCTCTACGGCTGGGTGAAAAGCAACGACCTGACCGTCGCAGGCTCGTCGATCACCGAAGGCATCGGCCAGTCGCGCGTGCCCGGCAATCTGGAGGGTGCCCCGCTCGACGACGCCGTGCGCATCCCCGACGCCGAGGCGCTGGCGCAAATCTTTGATCTGCTCATGCACGAGGGACTGTCGGTCGGCGGCTCGGCCGGGATCAACGTGGCAGCGGCGATCCGCGTCGCGAAGGACCTGGGACCGGGGCATACCGTCGTCACCGTGCTGAGCGACGGCGGGGCGCGGTATCAGTCGAAACTGTTCAACCCGGAGTTCCTGCGGAGCAAGAACCTGCCGGTGCCGGACTGGCTCGCGCAGTGATCCGTCAGATGTCCTTGGCATAGCGCAGCCCGTCGTACACGGCCGCATGGATGTTGCGGCTCGCCACGGCGTCGCCGATGCGGAACAGGCGAAAACCGCCGGCCGGGTTGCGCACCACGTCCTGCGCGCGGCCGGCAACCAGCGCCTCGTAATCGACCGCACCGAGATTGACCGAGAACGGACGCAGCGCGTGATAGAGGTCGTCCGCCGGCAGCGTGCCGTGCTCGACCACCACCTGCTCCACGCGCCGCTCCTCGCGCCGGCTGCCGTAATCGCTGCCGATGGTGGCAACCAGTGCGTTGCCGTCGCGCCGCACCGCGACCAGGCGCGCATTGATGGTGACGCGCACGCCGAGCCGATGGAACGCCCGCGCATACAGCGCGTGATTGAGACCGCCCATCTCCGGGGCGAAGAACCGTTCGGGCGAGACGATTTCCACCGCGGCACCGGCTTCGGCCAGCATCTCCGCCGCCTGCATGGCGGGATGGTTGCCGTTGTCGTCGAACACCAGCACCCGCTCCGCCGGCTTCGCCTGGCCCGCGATCACGTCCCAGCTTGAGACGACCAGATCGCCGCCGCTGTCCAGGATGTCGGTGTTCGGCAC
>JAJZVE010000539.1 GCA_021845835.1 Pseudomonadota bacterium
GCGGTGATTTTCTGAGTCACTGGCCCCCGGGGCGCCGAACTGTGGCGGCGGCCAGCAGCACCAGCGCGCAACCCCATGGAGTGCGCGCCTGGGCCCCGCAGAACGATTTCGTCTGGTCCGGGCCTCTACAAGTCCCCAACGTATCCTCGAAGCCGCCAAGCCGGTTCGGACGCGATGTAGTCGTGCCAAGACGTCGTAAGTGTCCCCGATAGCAGACATCGGTACCGCCCAGACCGCCGATGTTGCCGCCAACTCTCCTTGACACCGACTTGCGCTGAGCTAGGCACATCGATCCCAAGCAAGTCAGGGCCGACCGAGAAATCCCGTCACGTGGGCCGCGACATCGGCGGCAGCGTCAGCGACGGTGCCATGTCGCGGTACTATATCGGTGGCGGAGCGCAGACGCCGAATGTGCGTCGCAATGTTCGCGCCAGCTGTCGGCAAGTGAACCGCCGCTGCCGCCAAGCTCTTCTGAAGATCGTTTGGCGGCTTGGCAGCGGCACGCGCCACCTGTTGTCTGGGAGGAGGGACGGCGGGGGCCGTGATCGACGGCGGGCCGTCGTTGTCCGGTGCGGTTTGGAATGCTTCCAGCACATCCACGAGGTTAGGAGCGGCGGCATCGCGGGCAGTGAGCGGCTGGAAACCGAACAGCTTGCTCAGGGTCGCGATAATGGACGTGTGATCGAAGGGCGTGAGCGCGGGCGGCCGGATGATGCTACCGGCGGGTATGTAGGGCGAGACGATCACGGCAGGTACCCGAACGCCAAAGTATCCGAAATCGAACTCATCTAGCGTTTTACCGTCGGGCGGCGTCGCCGGCGGTGGAACCACATGGTCGTAACAACCGCCGTGTTCGTCGTAGGTGATCAGCAGGAGAGTTTGCTTCCAGCCGGGTCCAGCGCGGACGGCATTGTAGACGGCGGCGATCAGGTGCTCACCGTAAGCCACATTATGGGGCGGATGCTCATCGTTGGGGATGTTATCGAGGAACAAGTCGGTGAAGTACCGCGGCTCGATGAAGCTGTACGCCGGCAGGGTTCCGTCGGCCGCGGCCCGAATGAAGTCCGTCTCAAAGTCCAGAAAGCGCGACGCGACGATACCGCCCCAGAGCCTGGACAATGTCGCTGACTGCGGCATGTCATGGAAGTATATGCGCCACTCCTGGTTTGCATCAGAAAGGCGGTTGAATACCGTCTCCATCTCATAGGGAAAGTGTGTCGGTGAATTGTTGACGTAGCCGTTCGCCGTGCCCGTGTGGGCAAAGAAGCGGTTAGGCCAGGTCTGGCAGGGCGCCGATGCGTGCCAGCGATCGGAGACGCCGAACGCGCGTGCCAGCTGGCTGATGACCGGTACCTGGTCCGGGGTGAAATAGTGCATTACCGAGTAGGGGTCGGCAGCCGGTGTCGTCGCCGGTTGGCGCATGTAGTTATCGACAAAGCCGCCCATCGTGGGGCCGCCGAGGTTCGGGGTGCCGGCCGCAGTCAGCCCGTGGATCTGAGTATGGATGTCGGCGAAAAGCTCACCTGGATCGGGGTCAGGAATGCAGACGGTCTTGGCGTCCAGAGCCGGGTCCGTCCAAACCCAGATCGCCTCCTGCGAGCCGTCGGCCTTGTGCCAGATGTTCGATTCCGTGCCGGTAAGGCCATCGAACTTGTCGCCGCTCCGGTAGAGCATGCCAAGCATGCAGTCGAATGAGCGGTTTTCCAGCATGAGGACGACGACATGTTTGATGTCCATTGCTACCCCGGTAAGCGGAACCTGAGCCCTCGTGAACGCACTTTACCTAGCGCTCTTGGTAAAATTCCAGCCGGATGAGCTGCTGCTGGTTTGGCGGTGGTTCGTTCAGGGCCGCCTTACCGGACGCAGCGGCTTCAAGGTGGCGATCCCCGTAGCCTCCTCAACATCGTCGAGGAATTTCAGCCGCTCAGTGAGATACTGACCCGCGAGTTCGATGTCCTCGCGCAACACCGTGGCGGCGCGGTCGGCGTCGTGTTGGCGGAGTGCCAACATGAGTTCGTCGTGCAGGTCGGCGCCCCTGGCGTGCAGGAACGATTGGGCGTCGCGCATGATCGGGCTGCGCCGCACCCAGAGCGTTTCGATCATCGAGAGAAGAAGCGGCGAGCGCGCGGCGCGATAGATCGCGAAGTGGAACCGATAGTTGTCCAACTGGTAGCCGCGCTCATCCCCGGCGCGACGCTTCCGGTGCCCGGCCAGCGAGAGGCGGGCAGCGGCAGCACACTCCTCGGCAGTGATCGAAGCCGCAGCGAGTGATGCTGCCATCGGCTCAAGCGCCGAGCGAAGGCGCATGATCTCGGCGAACTCGCCACGCCGCAGATGCGGCACGATTGCCGTGCCGCCCGACCCGACATCGAGGCACTGCTCGGCGAGGAGGCGGCGGAGGCCCGTTCGCACCGGCATGAGGCCGGTCTCGAGCGCCTCAGCGATACGGCGGATGGAAAGCTGTTCGCCCGGCGCGAAGTCGCCGCGGATGAGGGCCTGACGCAGCGTCCGATAGACCTCCTCCTCGAGGCGCAACGATTTGCTGGCGCCTGTCGGCTCGTCGCTTGACTCGTGATCACAGTTGCGTACACAGTCTGACATCACACTTCCTTCCACGAGGTTCCTGCCAGATGTCCGCGCAGGGGGCAACATGAAGATTGCCTCGATAGAGGCGCTGCACATGCGCGTTCCGAAGGTCGAGCTCAAGGCCGACGGCACGCAGGAAGTGCTCCTCGTGAGGGTCACGACGGATACTGGCCTGGTCGGATATGGCGAGGCAGTCTCGAACGCACTTGTGGCGAAGGCGATCGTCGAGGCGCCAATGTCCGCGCCGTTCCGACATGGCCTTGCCGCCGTGCTCGTGGGCAAGGACCCGAGCGACCCCGAGGCGCGCTGGCGGGATATGTTCGAGGCAAGCCGCTGGTATGGCAGGCGGGGTGCCGCGATGCATGCGATCGCGGCGGTGGATACCGCGCTCTGGGACATTGCCGCGCAGGGCAAGGGCCAGGCGTGCCACACGCTCTGGGGCACGCGGCGGTCTCGCATCCGGGCCTATGCGAGCGTTCTTTTTCCCGACACGCCGAAGGAAGCGGCCGCGCTAGCGGAACGCTGTGCCACCGCCGGATTCACCGCCGTGAAGTTCGGCTGGGGACAGTTTGGCCGCGATGAGGCGTGGGACACGCAGACATTGAGCGAGATCCGCGCCGCGGTCGGCGAGCACGTTGCCTTGATGGTAGATGCGGGCCGCTGCTGGACCGCCGCGGAGGCGATCGCGCGCGCGCCGCGACTGTTTGACGAGTTCGGGCTGCTCTGGCTCGAGGAGCCGCTGAACGAGGACGATATCGATGGCTACCGGCGGCTGGCGCGCGCCGTGGACGGAAGGATTGCCGCGGGCGAGACGGAGGAGACGGAGTTCTTCTTCGAGCGGCTGATCGAGGCGGGGGTGCGCGTGATCCAGCCCGATGTGGGGCGGGCGGGGGGACTGACCGTCGCGCGCAGGCTCGCCACGCGGGCCCATCGCGCAGGCGTGTGGTGCGTGCCGCATTGCTTCGGCACCGGGGTGAACCTCGCGGCCTCGCTGCAATGGATGGCGGCCGCCGAGGAGGCGCCCTTTACCGAATATCCGCTGACGCCGAGCCCGCTTCGCAACGATCTCGTCCGTGGACTTCCGCAGCTTGTCGATGGCTGGGTCGTGGTGGGGGATGCGCCGGGATTGGGCATCACGGTCGATAGCGCCGTGGTCGAACGATTCCGGGTCGGCTGACGAACGAAGCGCACCTTCGGTCTGCGGCCGCACGGGCGGACGGAATGGATGGACCAGAAGATCACTGTCTAACGACGGCAACGGCACGAAAATCGTGACAACAGGGAGGGACGAAAAAATGGAAGCGTACCTATCGATGTTTCGAAAGCGCGTGACAGCGGCGCTGGCGGCAGCAGTGCTCGGAGTGTTTGCCGTGTTGGCTGTGGGAACACCAACGACGGCAATGGCGCAGGGCGAAAACCTTCACGGCACGCTGCGCATCGCCGGGAACGGCTGGATCCTGCACAAATTTCCCGTCGCGGCCGCCGCGCAGGACTTCATGAAGCGGCACCCGGGCGTGAAGGTAGAGGTGTTTCCGAACAGCTCCTCCACCTTCGTCACCCAGTATCTGCTGGCCTGGGCGCACGGACACAATCCGCTCGATCTCGGGATCGGTGGGACGGAAGGGCAGCTCGCGGCCTTCGTCGCCAAGGGTGATCTCGTGCCC
>JAJZVE010000540.1 GCA_021845835.1 Pseudomonadota bacterium
CCATGCCGACGGCGATGCCGCTGCCGCCGTTGATCAGCAGGTTCGGGAAGGCGGCCGGCAGCACCCGCGGTTCCTGGTCGCTTTCGTCGTAGGTCGGCTGGAAATCGACGGTGTCGCGGTCGATGTCGGCGAGCAGGAACGTCGCGGCGCGCGCCATGCGCACTTCCGTGTAGCGCATCGCCGCCGGCGGATCGCCGTCCACGCTGCCGAAATTGCCCTGCCCATCCACCAGCCGCACGCGCATGGAGAACGGCTGCGCCATGCGGACGAGGGCATCGTAGATCGCGGCGTCGCCGTGCGGGTGATAGTTGCCCATCACCTCGCCGACCACCTTGGCCGACTTGCGATACGCCTTGTCGGGCGTGTTGCCGGTCTGCTGCATGCCGAACATGATGCGCCGATGCACCGGCTTCATGCCGTCGCGCGCATCCGGCAGCGCGCGGCTGACGATCACCGACATCGCATAGTCGAGGTAGGAGCGGCGCATCTCCTCCTCGAGCATCACCGGAAGCATATCCGAGGGGCCGGCGGGGGGCGCGGGGGAGTCGCTCAATGGGGTCTCGGGTCAGGTTCTCGCGACTGCGAGATAGCACACGGGCGCGCCGACGCCAAACCGGCCGGGATCAGGCGGCACGCACCAGCGTCCGCCCGTCGGCGTCCTGCTCGGTGCGCATCCGGCCGCGGCGCAGCATGTAGTTCACGTGCGCCAGCGTCTCGCCGAACGCAAAGCTGGTCTGGTAGGCATCGAGCGCACGCGGGAACAGTTTCGGCACGATCTCGGCCGGGCGCAGCGGCTCCGGGCAGGCGCGGCGGATGGCCTCGCAGCGGTCCTCGTGGTGCTGGATCAGTTCGTCCACGCGCAGGTGCAGGTTGCGGAACGGCAGGTTGTGCGCCGGCAGCGCCAGCACGTCCGCCGGCACCACGTCGCGCAATTCGGAAAGCGTGTCGAGGAATTCGCCCAGCGGGTCGCTGTCCCGCTCCTGCGGCCAGACGCTGACGTTGGGGGAGATCTTCGCCAGCACCTGGTCGGCGGGGAGAAAGAGGCCTTCCTCGCGGCACAGCAGCATGACCAGTTCCGGGGAATGGCCACCGCCGGTCAGCACCTCGAAGCGCCGCCCGCCGATGGCCAGCACGTCGCCCGCGCGGATGCGCTGGAACGAGGGTGGCAGGTCGGTGGTCATCCAGCGATAGCCGATGTCGCGCTCCAGGATCGCCGCCGTGGCCGCCGAATCGAGGCCGGTCGAGGCGAAGAAGGCGCGATAGGCCGCGATCTCCTCGGTTTCGGCCCAGCGGCGATGCAGTTGCGTGGTCAGATACTCGGTGCGGCTCATGGTGAGCGCGATGCCGCAGCGCTCGGTGAGCCAGCCGGCGAGGCCGACATGGTCGGGGTGGAAATGGGTGGCGATCACGCGGGTCGGCCGGCGATCGGCGAGCGGGCCGGCCAGCAGCGCTTCCCAGGCGGCGCGGGAGCGGGCGTCGTTGATGCCGGTGTCCAGCACCGCCCAGCCCGGCCCGTCCTCCAGCAGGTAGATGTTGACGTGGTTGAGCGGGAACGGCAGGGCGAGGCGGAACCACAGGATGCCGGGCACCACCTCGACCGGCTGGCCGATCTCGGGGGCGATGGGGAGGGGGAATTCCAGGTCGGCGGCATCAGCGGGCATGGCCCACGCTTTACGGGCCGCCCGGCCCGGCGGCAAGCTCAGTCGCGGACCACCAGGGTTGCGACGAAGCGCATCACCTCCACGCCATCCTGGTTGACGACGCGGCAGAGGGCGCGGATGCGGCCCTGGCCGGGACGGCTGGCCGACGGGATCACCTCCACCACCTCGTTCTCCGCCGTCAGCGTGTCACCGGCGCGCACCGGCGTCGGCCAGCGCAGCTCGTCGATGGCGTTGCCGATGATGCCGCCGGCGATCGGCAGGCCGCCGTCCAGGTTCATCCGCATCGCCAGCGCCGCGGTGTGCCAGCCGCTTGCGGCCAGGCCGCCGAACAGGCTGCCGGCGGCGGCTTCTTCGTCCAGGTGGAACGGCTGCGGGTCGAACTGGTGCGCGAACGCCTTGATCTCCGCCGCGTCGATGCGCCGGGACGCGGAGCGGAAACGCTGGCCGGGTCGGAACTCGGTGAAGCGCAGGGGGTGGGTCATCACGGGGCCTCGGGAATGCCGCAGGGCGCCAGCATCCATCATCTCCGATCCGAGGCAACAGCGACCGCCTTACTGTTCCCGCTCCGCCCCCCAGGGGCGGAGCGGGTGTCATGGCAGTCTCCCCGATAACAGTCTAATATCACACGAAAGATTGCCGCAGCGGTTCGGCCGGCATACGCGGTGCCCAACGGTCCCCGCCAGGGCAGCACGACGTGAGCCGATGACAGCGAGCCACCGCCGCTCTATCTTGCCGGCATGACCGATACCTCAGACCGCACCCCGGCACCGCCGGGTTGGATTGAAGCGCTCGCGGAAAGCGAGGCGGAGTTGGCCGCCGGCGTGACTGTTTCCGGCGAAGCTGTCCACCAGGAGTTGCGCGACGCCATCACGAGACTCAAGACGAAGCGAGCGGGCGAGCCGGAGCAACGGGCCGCGTTGCGCCGTTGATTGCCTACACGCGCAAGGCGACGCGGCAGGTCACTACGCTGCGGGATCACTACGAGGAAAAGGATCGGCCCGAGGCGTTGGCGAATCTGGCCGCGGCGCTGAATGAGGCGGAGCGGCGGATTGAACGCAATCCCGGCGCAGGCTTGCCGGCGCCGCGGCCCTATCCAGCGCTCGCGCGTCCGGGACGGGCCTGGATCAAAATGGGCCGCTACTGGATTGCCTACAGCACCACCGCGCCGCCCGTGATCGTGGGCGTGTTCTACGACACGGCGGACATTCCAGGCCGCACCTAATGGTGAAAATCAGGACTGGCGGAGTCTGTGCCGAACGGCGGTAAGCTGCGCGACTCGGGCCGCGGCAAGGAGTTTTTTCCTCTGATTCTATCCACCAGCAACCCGATCCAGGCGACTCCTCATGATTAGAAGTTCCCACACACCCTCGCCACAAGATTTACCTCCGCCAGCGCGGCGTCTTCCACCGCAGATCGTTGGCGCCATCGGCGAGAAATGCGTGGAGGTGGAACTGCTGCGCAACGGCTGGATTACCGCCAACGTCAACACCAGCATTAAGAACGCGGCCGACTACGACCTATTCGCCCTCAAGCGTGGACGCTGGGTCAGCATCCGCGTGAAGGCATGCCACTTTACGATACGTGCTTTTCAATTCAATTTCCGCAACGCCGAAGACATTATCCCACAAGACCTTGCTGCGAACGACTTTTCTATTATGGTAAATGTGGGATGCACTCGCGATAAGGACGAATTTTACATCGTTCCCACCCTCATTTTGCGAGGCCAAATCAAGAAACAACGCGAGTTTTACCTGAGTCGGCCGAAGCGCGACGGTGGCCAGCGCAAGGATGACGGCCACTGGGCGCTGCACCTCGATGACATGAAGAGCGACCCGGATCGCTACAATTGCGGATACGCAATGAAGTGGAAAGACTATCGCAACGCATGGCCTGTACTCGACGCTGACGTCATCTCCGCTACAGCGTAGTCCCACCGTGCGTTATCATTCGGATTTCGGTCGCTGGCCCGGCTGCCGCCCAAGCCGCTTGCCGCGCGCCTTCGCCGCGGCGACGCCCGAGCGGACACGCTCCCGGATCCACTCGCGCTCAAATTCGGCGATGCCGGCGATGATGGTTGCCATCATGCGGCCGTGCGGTGTGGACAAGGTCAAAGGCCAGTCCGTTGATAGCGATGACGGACACGCGCCAGGCTCAAGTTCCTTGAGCGTGTGCAGTAGATCGAGCGTGCTGCGCCCCCAGCGCGAGAGCTCCGTCACCAGCACGGAGTCGATGTCGCGCCGCTGCGCCAGCGCCATCACCTTGCGCCGCTCGGCGCGAAATCAGGATCGCAAGCTGCGTGTTTACGACCTCCTCCCGGTTGCGGTTTCCTGCCATGTCAACGTGCTCCTGCTGCGTTCCGCGCAGTCTCATGGGTTAAATGCTGATTCGGCTGGGGTGTCACGGCCAGCCGCTCAATGGTGGATCGGTGAACGCCATAGCTGCGGGCAATCGTGCGCGGGCTTTCCCCCGATGCGAGCCGCCTCCGTGCCTCGCGCTGCTGGAAGGGGGTCAGCTTCGGCGGGCGGCCCATCTTCACACCCGCCGCCTGCGCCCGCTTCCTGCCTTCGCTTGTCCGCGCATGGATCAACT
>JAJZVE010000541.1 GCA_021845835.1 Pseudomonadota bacterium
TCGATGTCTATCAGGTTATCGCGCCGGACGGCCGCATTGCTGTGGATTCTTCGACGCCGTCCGTCACTTTCGGCAAGATCGAGCGTTTCATCAAGCCAAAAACCGGGCCATGATGGCGGTTCTCTACCAGCGCGCGGTGATCGTGCCGCGCGCGGTGCGGATCGCGCTCGGTTCCCGTCGTGCCGTGGTGGGGACGATTGCGCTCTTTCTTGTGGCGCTCGCTTTCTATGCGGTGCTCCTGCCCGCAACCAGCACGGGCGGCACGCTCGGGCTCGTCTCGCTCCGCTTTCTGACGCCGGGCGAGTTTGTCCTTGCGGCGATCATGGCCGCACTCCTCGCGCTGACGATCGTCATCGGCGTGCATGGCTTCCGCCACGGATCGAGGACGCGCCCGACCGGCAGCGTTCTGGGTGCGATCCTTGCGACCTTGCCCGCGTTGCTCTGCTGCACGCCGATCCTGCCACTCGCTATCGCGGCGATCGCCTCGGTGCTGCCGGCGGCCGGTCAGGTCAGTGGGCCGATCCAGGGCTTCATTGCAACCCATGAGGGCGAGATCTATGGGGTCGCGATCGCGCTGATGCTCTGGAGTCTCTACGATAACGCCCGCCGGTCGCTATCTTGCGCCCGCTGAGAGCGCATGCGGTGCCTGGCCTCGCTATCTTCGTGGCCGCAAAATGCCGTCGGTCGTATTCACGGACTTGCAAGCAGCCAAGGTGGGCCTGACGGAGGATCAGGCACGACGGCATGGCTGTCAGGTCAAGGCGGTCACGCTCGCGCTCAATCGGTTGCCGCGTGCTCTTGCCGCCCGCGACACGCGCGGCCGGATCAAGCGGGTGGCGGAGGCGAGAACCGGCCTTCTGCTCGCCGCCATGGGCTCCGGCAAGGATCTCGCGTTACTTTCGCGTTGTGCAGGATGAGCCGCGGTGGGAATGAGGCAGCGGAAGATTTTCGTCAGGGTCGGGTCGGCGGGGTGGCAAGGCCGGGGTTCCGGCTTCCTCTCGGTGAGTGGATTTGCCGCATCGCTGGCGTTCCTGGCCTGCTGCGCCTTGCCGCCGCTTCTGGCCGCGGTGGGACTGGCCGGTGCCTGGACCTTGAACATGCAAGTTCTTCTCGGCCCGCACGAGCGCGCCCTGCTCTGGCTCTCGGTTGGCAGTCTGGGCCTTGGGGCGGTGCTGTGGGCCTGGCAACTGCAACGGTCTTGGAGAGCCGGCGTGCCGGTCGGGCACATCGGCCGTCAGGCACTGACCCTGTTCATGCTCATGCTCGGGTCGGCGCTGACTTGGCTCGCCGTTCATCCCGGGTGAGCCAGCCGCGTGACCACGCGCTTAAATTCGTGCCATGACCGAGGAACCCAAGGCGGAACCGGCGCCGGCGATCCGGTTCCGGTCCGGATCGGGCTTGATCGGGCGGGCGGACGGGAGCATATCATGGCCGATGCTTCGTGGTTTGCGCGCACTCGCCGTGATCATCGCCGTCGCACTGGGTCTGATCGCCCAGGGTGTGGGGATGCCTGCCATGGCTGCGAGCGGCCCGGGGGCAACCCGGAGCGAATGCCGATCGGCCTCGGGCGTTTGCCCCGGTTCCGGCATGACGCATCACCTTCACGTGCAGCACTGCGCATTTCCTTGCATCGCGGTTCCGCCCCTGCCGGGGCCGAGCCTCGCCGTGCTGTCTCTCGCCTGGCCGGGGCAGGTCTATGCCGCGAAGGCCGACGGGATGCCACCAGGCAAGAGCCTGGCGCCCGATCCTTTCCCACCCAGATCACGCGCGCTCGCGTAGCCGCCGCTCCACACGGATCGGCGGCGATGGCAGGCGACCGCCGTTCGGCGGCCATCGGCGACTGAACGACGCGGAGTAGTTTTTCAAGCAGACCGCCACCGGCCGACGCGTAGCGCGGGCCTGGCGCCTCGCAAGGGGCTGAGCGGACACGCTTGAACCGTTCCACCCGGCGCCTCCAGGGCGCGGGTGTGAGCGGGGGCCATGAAAGGGTCACACGTGAACACGGAACAAACATCTTCCTGCTGCTCGGGTGCCGCGGGGCCATCGTCATCCGGGTCCGGGCTGAGCCGTTATCTACCGACATGGCTGCGCGGCATGCGGGGCATCATGCTCGTCGCCGGCGCCGTCGTGGTTGGCGGCGCAGCATTCGGGTGGTGGCCATGGCTGGTGGCCATCGGCCTGGCGCCGATCCTGCTCGCGCTCCTGCCCTGCGCGGTGATGTGCGCGTTTGGGCTCTGCATGATGAGGATGGGGAATGGCAGCAAGTCGGCCGGCTCGCAGGGTACCACGACGGATGCCGCTGCTTCGACCGTGGCGCCGCTGCTCCTCGACACGACATCCGAGCCTGTCATGTCGCCGCAGATGGCTCCCGAACGGGAGCACGCGATGCTCCGATGATCGTTGCTGCTGAGCATGACCTGAACCTTCACAAGGAGACTGCACCATGTACGGAAACTTGAGCCGACTTCTGACCGCCACGGTTCTGACCGCCGGCCTTGCCATTGGCCCCGCGGCGCTTGCCGAAACCCATGCGCCGGCCAGCCCGCCGCCGCACCCTGCCCCGATGCAGGGCCAGGGCATGATGGGTGGCGGCGGGATGATGGGCGGCGGGGGCAAGACCGGCAGCAACGGCATGATGGGCGGTGGCGGCGGCATGATGGGAATGATGACCTCCATGACCCGGATGATGAACACCTGCAACACCATGATGGCGAACGCCGGGCATGGTCCGGCTTCGCCGGGGAAGACACCGTCCAAGCCGTCCCACACCTGACGGCCGATCGGACGCGCGGCGACAGAGCCTTTCCCAGTTCTGTCGCCGCCCGGCACGATCGACCGGATTTCGCGTTCGCACCTCACGCAAGGACCTCCAGACATGACCCTGCAACTCGGCGATATCGCCCCCGACTTCGAGGCCCAGACGACGGAGGGAACCCTCCGTTTCCATGACTGGCTCGGCACCTCCTGGGGCGTGCTGTTCTCTCACCCCAAGGATTTCACCCCGGTCTGCACCACCGAACTCGGCGAGGTGGCCCGGCTCAAGCCGGAGTTCGACAGACGGGACGTGAAGGTAATCGGGCTGTCGGTCGATCCCCTCGCCGACCACCGCGCCTGGGCCGGCGACATCGCCGAGACCCAGGGGCACGCGCTCAATTTCCCGCTGATCGCCGACGCCGACCGGCGGATCGCCAACCTCTATGGCATGATCCACCCGAACGCATCCGACACGCTCACGGTCCGCTCGGTGTTCGTGATCGGCCCGGACAAGAAGCTGAAGTTCACGATCACCTATCCGGCGAGCACTGGGCGGAATTTCTCCGAGATCCTGCGTGCCATCGATTCGGTTCAGCTCACGGCCAAGCACAGCGTCGCCACGCCGGTCAACTGGCAGGACGGCGAGGACGTGATCATCGCGCCGTCGCTGAGCGATGCGGAGGCCGCGGAGCGCTTCCCTGCCGGCTGGAAGACGCTGAAACCGTATCTGCGGGTTGTGGCGCAGCCCGGCCACGCTCACGCGAAATGACAGCAAGCCGGACACGCGCCCGTCGTGCAAGCGCATGTGCGGCGGGCCTGCCTTCCCGGCTCAATCGGAGATACGTGACATGCTGAAACGACGCCACTTCCTGACAACCGCCGCCCTGGTTGCGATCGCCCACCCCGTCCTGGCAGCACCAGGCACGCCGCCGATCAAGGCGAAGCTTTACCACGATCCCGGCTGCGCCTGCTGCGGCGCGTACGCCCGCTATCTCGACAAGAACGGGTTCGACGTCACCCTGAAATCAAGCAACGACCTGACGGCCGTCAATCGCCGTCTTGGGATTCCGGAGGCCGTCGCGGGCTGCCACGCCATGGTTCTTCAGGACGGCTACGTCGTAAGCGGCCTGGTCCCGGTGGCTGCGATCCGGAAGCTTCTCGCCGAACGTCCCGATATCCGCGGCATCTCGCTGCCGGGCATGCCGCCCGGCGCACCGGGAATGATGGGCGAGAAGACAGCGAAGTTCACGATCATGGCTATCGCGAAGGATGGAACGTCATACGTGTTCGATACTATTTAGGCGGCCCCGCCGTGCACTTCGGAGAAGTCGTTCCGTGCCACTTTCAGACCGGCATCGTGATCTGGACACCGCAACGCGGATCGGCATGAGCAAATCTTACCGGTGGCGTCGCTGGCTGTCCGCATGGCGTTGCGTTGCTGCTGTTGTTCTCGTGGCCGTGGCGCTGATGGCCCTGCTGCCGCTGTCTGCGCG
>JAJZVE010000542.1 GCA_021845835.1 Pseudomonadota bacterium
GAGCCGCGGCGAACCTGCCGCTGCCCCGTCCCACCCGAGCAGCGGGAGCTGACGCCGTGCCGATCGTCCGCCCAATGACAAGGTTCGCCGCGCTCCTGCTGACCGCCGCCGTGCTGGCGCCCGGCAGCCTGCGCGCCGCCGCGCCGGCCCCGGTGGCACAGAGCCAGACCGGCTTTCCTACCCCGGAGGACGCCGCGACCGCCCTGTTCGCCGCCCTGCTCTCCGGCCAGGCCTGGGAGATCGAGGCGGTGATCGGCCCGGGCGGCGTCGGCCTGCTCGGCAGCGGCGACAAGCCGTCCGACCAGGACAACCTGCATCATTTCATCGAGGCCTATGCCGACCGTCACCACATCGCGCACGACGGCGACGACCGCGCGGTGCTGGTCATCGGCGCCAGGGACTGGCCGCTGCCGATCCCGCTGGTGCGCGATGGCACCGGCTGGCACTTCGACACCGCCGGCGCTGCCCGGCAGATCGCCGACCGCCGCATCGGCCGCAACGAGATCGGCGCCATCCGCGGCCTGCTGGCGCTCGCCGGGGCGCAGCGCGCCTTCCACGACGCCGCGGACGGGCCGCACGCCTACGCGCTGAAGCTGGTCAGCGCGCATGGGCAGCAGGACGGTCTCTACTGGCCGGACAGCGCCAACCAGCCGCGCAGCCCGCTGGCGGACCTGGCCGACACGGCGCGGGCGCGCGGCTATCCGCTGTCGCCCGCGGAGGTGCCGGACTCGTATGGCGGCTACCGGCTGCGGCTGCTGACCGCCGCCGGCCCGGGCGCGCCGGGCGGGGCGCGCAGTTTCCTGGCCGACGAGCGGCTGACCGGCGGCTTCGCCTATCTCGCCTGGCCGGTGCGCTACGGCAGCACCGGCCTGATGACCTTCCTGCTCGGCCCGGACGGCACCCTGTTCCAGAAGAACCTCGGCCCGCGCACCGACGAGGCGGCGGACGCGATGCGGAGCTACGATCCGGACCTGACCTGGACGCTGGTGCGGGTCGCGGAGTAGGGCGGCGCCGTCGCGGGTGCGTTACGGCGCCTGCCGGAACAGCCGGCGCAGCCGGAAATACTCGTTGAACGGCCGGTCGTCAGTGATCGTCGGACCGGGGCCGCCGGCTACGGCCGCCACATCGGTGCGGCCGGCCAGCACCGCTTCCGCCATCGCCTCGGCGGTCGGCAGCGGCCCCCATTCGACAAGGTCGCGCTGCGCCGCAGCCGGCATGCGGGCGACGAATTCGGCCGGCGTCGGCTGCTCGATCGGCTGCATGGATGCGAGGAAGTGATAACCCCAGCCTTCCACCGAGCGATAGGCGACGACATAGGGGAACTCCGCGATCAGGGCACGGGCGACGGCGCGTTGGATCGCCGGCTCGCCGCCAGGGAACCATTGCTGCAGGATGCCGCCCCGCCGTAGCCGCTGCTTCAGCACGCGATAGAACTCGCGCGAGTAGAGCAGGCTCGATCCGGCGGCCTCGACCGGCGGCGGCGGGTCGATGACGATCACGTCGAAGTCCTGCCGGCTGCGCAGCAGGAAGCGCCGCCCGTCATCCACCACCAGATGCGCGCGCGGGCTGGCCTCCAGCGCCGGGGCGTCGGCATGGAAGAACGCGAAGGAATCGATCACCGAGCGCGTCAGGTCCACCGCCGTCGTATCGACGCCCCAGCTCAGCATGGCGCGGAAGGTCGTGCCCATGCCGAAGCAGATCACCAGCCCGTCCCGCGCGTGGCCCTGTACCGCAAGCGGCAGATGCGCCATGATCTTGGTGATCGGCGTCAGCGATGTAATGCCGACGCCGTTGACCAGCAGCGCCTTCGCCGGCCCGCTGCCGTGGGCAATCGCGGTGGCGGCGTAGTCGCGATGCAGCTCGTACGGCCCACGGAGATAGACCGCCGACTCGTAGCTGCGGCTCGCGCCGAAGCCGACCAGCAGCAGCGCGAGCGGTACTGCCAGCGCGCCGCGCAGTGCGGCGGCCGGCGGCACCGCGCGCAGCGCCGCCCAGCCCCCCAGTGCCATGATCGGCAACGTCAGGATCAGCAGATCGACCCCCGGATCGAACCATGTCACCAGCCCGTAGCCGGCGAACAGCGGCCCGAGGATGCTGCCGAGGATGTTCACCGCATAGCCGCGTCCAGCCCGCGCCGGGTCGCCGGCGGCGTAGTCGTCGAGCAGCTTGGAAGTGAGGAACCCCAACACGCCGCAGAACGGCGCGATGCTGAGCAGCACGCCGATCCGCGTCGCCTGCAGGCGCGGGTCATCCAGCACCGCCGGCAGGCAGGCGGTCGCGGCGGCGGCCAGCAGCAGCCAGGCATCGTGCGGCATGATCCGGTTGCGCACCATCATGCGATACAGCGCCGAGCCGATCGCGGTCGCCGCCAGATAGGTCGCCAGGATGGCGGCGAAGGCATAGATCGTGGTCTGCAGGACGATGGTGAAGCCGCGCGTCCAGACCACTTCCATCGCCAGCGAGCAGAACCCGGTGGTGAACAGCACCGCTTCCTGCCAGCGCGCCGCGCCGGCCGGCGGCGCATCGCGCGGACGGAGCGGCGGCAACACCGCCGTCGCCGGCGCCAGGTCGCTGCGCCGTGCCAGCGCGAAACTGGCGGCGGCGACGGCGAGGTTCAGCAGCGCCCCGAGCAGGCTGGTGGCACGCAAGCCGAACAGCTCGATCAGCACATAGGCGCTGGCGAGGGTGCCGACCGCCGCGCCCGCCACGTTGGCACGATAGAGCAGGCTGAAGCCCCGCCATTCGCCGGGCCAGCGCGCGCGCACGAAGGCCAGCATCAGCGGGAACGTCGCCCCCATCATCACGCACCACGGCAGCAGCGCCGCCGTGATCGCCAGCGCCGACAGCGCCAGATAGCCCGATGAGCCGGACGCCCCGGCGCCGAGCAGCAGCGTACCGCCCCGGCGCAGCAGCCCCGGCACCACCACCGCGCCGACGCCGACGAGCAGCTCCGCCGCGCCGTACAGGGCCACCGGCGACACCCCGAGCGCGCGGCCAAGCGGCGCCACAAAGCGCCCGGCCAGCAGCGACCCGGCGCCCAGTCCCAGCATGAACACCGACACCACGACCGACAGCACCGGCGTCACGATGCCGAACTGCGCGAATGCAAGCCGCAGCCAGACCACCTGATAGAGCAGGCTGCAGAAACCGGAGACGAAGAACAGGGCCGACAGCAGCAGCCGCATATGGCTCGCCTGCCGCGCAGGCGTCTGGGTGAGCAGCAAGGGGATCGTCCAAATATGTTCGCCGACAGCCTAGCCGAGTCCGCTCACCGCGCGAAACGTCCTGGCCGCGCCGCTACTCCGCCGCCATGCGCGGCGGATCGACCATGCCGCTCGCCTGCGTCAGATCGACCGAGAGCAGCCGCGATACGCCGCGTTCCTGCATGGTCACGCCGTACAGCCGGTCCATGCGCGCCATCGTCAGGTGATGGTGCGTCACCACCAGGAAGCGCGTGCCGGTCTCGCGCACCATGTCATCGAGCAGGCCGCAGAACCGATCGACATTGGCATCGTCAAGCGGCGCATCGACCTCGTCGAGCACGCAAACCGGCGCGGGATTGCAGCGGAACACGGCGAAGATCAGCGACAGCGCGGTCAGCGCCTGCTCGCCGCCCGACAGCAGCGACAGCACGGCGAGCTTCTTGCCCGGCGGCTGGGCGTAGATTTCCAGGCCGGCGGCCAGCGGGTCATCCGAGCCGACCAGCGCCAGATGCGCCCGCCCGCCGCCGAAATTGCGCGCGAACAGCGCCTGGAAGTTGCGGTCCACCTGCTCGAACACGCTCGCCAGCCGCTCGCGGCCCTCGCGGTTGAGATGGCCGATGGAGCCGCGCAGCTTGGCGATGGCGGTGGTCAGTTCCTCGCGCTCGCGCGCCAGCGTGTCGATCTGGCGCGCCACCTCCTCCGCCTCGATCT
Organism: Pseudomonadota bacterium; assembly: GCA_021845835.1. The sequence goes on from JAJZVE010000542.1 coordinate 3,915, forward strand.
CGGCGCGCAGGTTGACCGGCCCCATGTCCTCGCGCTCGCGCTGCAGCCGTTCCAGCTTGCGCCGTGCCTTCTCCTCGGCCGCCTCGTCGGGCTCGGCCGGCGGGTCGGGCAGCGCCGGATGGGCGCCGAGACGTTCCACGATGCGTTCGGCGACCACGCCCCAGGCGCGCGTCGCGGCCTCGGACTCCGCCTCGGCGCGAATCGCCGCCTCGCGCGCCGCGGCGTGCGCCGATTCGGCGGCCCGCAACGCGCGATCGGCCGCCCCGGCGGCAGCGTCCGCGGCGGCCAGCGCATCGGCGGCGCGGCGATGCGCCGCCTCGGCC